>JAUWGF010000119.1:0-5904 GCA_030606515.1 Deltaproteobacteria bacterium
ACCGCCGCAGCCTCTGCCTCCTTCCATCAACTCATCGGGCTCAACGTGGGTAACCGGCATCGCGTTCAGAGAAGTCCACCCATGATTGTGCTTGCCTTTAACAAACGAATCGAATTGCTCTTCATGGCACTGGGCGCAGACGTGTTCGTCAGGCAAAGTGACCTTCTTGAAATCCTTGGCATTTGTGTGCTCCTCACCATGGCACAGGGAACAGGTCACGTCTTCTTCACTGTGCTTGCTGGATTCCCAGTCTGCTACCTGACCGGGAGAAATATCTCTGTGACAGGTGATACAGGCCTCTTCAGCTCCGATTGCCAGGCCTGTGAAACAGAATATTACAAGCAAACATGCCAACACGGTGAACTTTTTTTTCTTCATAACGCTCCTCCTAATAATGCTTTAGTGTTTATCTTTAACCAACTTTGGATCGAACCCCAGGCACTCTCTGGCGTGCTCGCACCAGTTGGCACACCCCCGGTTAAGCCTGGGATTCTGCATGTTGTGACCACAGCTTGGGCAGAGTCGCCTGGCGTCGTCTTTGAAAAATTCCAAAAGAAAACCGCACCTTACACAAGGTATTTCAAAAATATCAACAGGCTTCCAAAACGCAGTATCCTGCCCTGGGCACATTGTTTTAGCCATTTCTTTTCCCCGTGAAGACGTCTGCCGAATCGGAAAGATTATTTCTGGTCATATACGTCCTTATCTGCTGATCGACTTCGTTGGAGCAAGCCTTACAGGCCCCATCAATCAGGTCCAGCCCCTTGGCCCTTTTATAAAGGCGGTGCATAGGATTGTCTTTTTGGCCAGTTCAGGGACCAACTTAGTGGCTGCACCTTCAATGACGATTTTGACTTCATGTCCCCTTTCGTTCATGTCAAGGGTATTCAAGAGCACGTGGATAAAGCACATAAGCTCGCCATTAAAGGCAAACAGGGCAACCTTTTTCATCGCACACCTTCTTTCCCTGTCTCAAACTTCTTCCCAGGTAATGCATTGGGCAGGACAATTCTTAATGATTTCATCTATCTCTTCTTCCGGGTATTCAGGCGGGTCAGCCACCTCTATGTAGCCTGCATCGTTTCTTCTGAAGACTGTGGGGCACAGCTCCAGACATGCCTCGCAGTCAGCGCATTCGCCAAAATCAATAACCGGGATCTTCATGATCAAACAATCTGCAGTCGAAAATCCAAAATCATAACCCGCACCTATCTCTGCTTTATGATGTAATCATAGGCAGACAGGGCGGCCTTGGCTCCTTCTCCAGCTGCTACAATGACCTGTTTGTAAGGCACATCTGTCACATCCCCGCAGGCAAAAAGCCCTGAAACACCTGTGCGGCACCTGGAGTCTATCACGATCTCGCCCATTCGATTGGTCTCCACGGTGTCCATAACAAGCTCGGAGTTGGGAAGCAGGCCAATCTCCACAATGACCCCCTGCACATTGAGCCTCTTTTTCTCACCGGTCTCTAATGACTCGATCTCAATCCCCTCAACTGTCGATTCACCTTCAATTCGGAGTATCTTGTATTTGGTGAAGATTTCCACCTTTGGCGAGCTCATGACCTTGTCCCGAATGATTTCGTCACCAGTAATGGGTGTCAAAGAGACCATATAGATCTTCCGGGCGACTTTCATAAGGTCAATGACTGCCTCAAGGGCCGAGTTCCCTCCGCCCATTACCGCCACGTCAAGGTCTGCAAACAAGGGGGCATCGCATGTGGAACAGTAGGTTACCCCCATTCCAATCAATTCCTTTTCCCCTGGCACGTTGAGCGGCCGGGGACGCTTTCCCGTGGCGATGATCACTGTCTTGGTAAGATATGTTTTTCCGTCACCTGTGATGACCTTTTTTATCTTCCCGGTCAACTCAAGGGCCTTCACCCCAACCCCCACAAGTTTTTCCACACCGTACTTCTCCACATGTTCTTCAAACTTTGCGATGAGATCGGCGGTATCCACCTGGCTGAAACCCAGGTAGTTATCCACATCGTAAGTCCAGGCCACCTGCCCTCCGATATCTTTGCTGACAAGAAGGGTCTTAAGGACCTTTCTGGCCGCATATACTGCGGCACTCAGGCCAGCCGGGCCGCCACCAATAATGATCACGTCATACATGGGAATTACCGTCCTTTTCTCGGCCAGCCCCAGTTTCTGACTCAACTCACCGCTGGCCTCCAGATGAACCAGATCACAGTATCCTCCGACCGGTTCATCTCCGATCAGGATCTGCGGAAGAGAGCCGCTGCCGGTCCTCTCTTTTATCTCCCTCCAGGCATCTGATCCTGGCAGAACCTCAATTTCTTCGTAACTGATCCCTTTTTCCGCCAGAAACGATTTTGCCTTTGCACAAAAAGGGCAGCCATCGGTGGAATAAATGGTTACTTTGGTCATACATTTATCCTCTTGACTGCTTACTCAATCTCAGAGCTCTGTTCAAGACAGCTCAAGGCCTGTTCAAGGCGACCACGGTCAAACCCCACCATCACCTCATTGCACACTGATATAACAGGCACCCTGAGGGCACCGCCGGATATTTTCTTCATTTCCTTGAGGGCTTCCTTGTCTTTCTTGACATCATAAGCAGTAAACGGCACCCCTTTTTGCGAGAGGAATTCCTTTGCCATTTTGCAATATGGACACCCGGGGGTGCTATAGACCTTCACTTTTTCGCTCATGGTAACATCCTCCTTATTCCTCCTTTGCAAACTGGTCTTTTTCCGCCCCGCAAACAGGACATACCCAATCATCCGGCAGGTCCTCAAATTCGGTTCCAGGCTCCACCCCATTGTCAGGATCTCCTTCCGCCGGGTCGTAAACATAGCCGCAAACCGTGCATACATACCTATCCATAAGCTAAATCTCCTTATTCAGCCCTTACATAATTTCTGCTACTTCATCCAGAACGGCCTGACAATCAGGCTCTTTTGTAATCTCTTTCACCGGTTCCGCAAACAAAGCCATCTCCAGATCTGCTTCCACGTTGGAGATTTTTCCGGCTTCCTTCATCCCGCCCTTTCTAGAAATCCATGTTACCGGCTCGTTATATTCCTGGGATTCTTGCAGCTTTCTTACTACATCCTTGCCAAGAGTTTTTTCTGCAACCCGGATAAAAGTCTGATATGCCCCATTTCCTCCCTTATGATCTTGTCAATCTTGTCCTTTCCAAATCTTGCTGGAACCAATTCCTTTATTCCCAAGTAAAAAACGATCGATTCCTTTTCAAGACCGATGGCTACCCAAAGAATCTTTCTTATTTTCTCTTGTTCGGGCAAGTCCCCGGACAGGATGAAATCCTCCTCTCCCTCCTTACCAAACACCTGGAGATCCGCCAGCGCTCGCAGATAAAGAGCCGCTTCTCCTTCTGGATCGAAAACCGTAGGTTCTCGTTCTTCATCCGGCAGATCCGCCCTCATGGATGCAAAAACCTTTTCATGTTCGGCTTCCATAGCGGCGAGATCGAGAAAGAGTTGGCGGACTGAGGCATCTGATATATTTTCAGCCGCTTCGTGGTAAAACCTCACCCCGTTTCTTTCAATCTGTTCCGCCATTTCAAATACTTCATCTGCATTGAAATCGTAACTCATAGTATACTCCCTTCCTTTTGAGGAATTACATGCAGCCAAACCCATCATAGGTTGAGTATTCCGGCAGAGACGAATTAACTACTCGACCACTCAACGACTTGATGACCTATAGGCGTGTGTCAACGTGACCTGGTCCTCCGCACTCCGGCGTATAGCATGTGACATTTCTAAAATCACATTTCTCGCCGCACGAAGGACAAGTGTCCGGCGGCACTGCCGCTGTAATGAGAAAACCGCACTTTGAGCATTTCCAGTAAGTCTGGTTGCATTGAGGACAGATATCCCCCACGAATTTACCTGAAGCTGTGTAGCCGCAATGAGCACACACCCATTTTTTCTCCTCTTTATTATTTCCCATGTTACCTTCCTCCTTTTTACTAAACCTTAAATCGCCGCAGACGCAGTGAATTGCTGACTACAGAGACTGAGCTCATGGCCATGGCAGCCGCTGCAAATACCGGATTCAAAAGGATCCCGAAGAACGGATACAGGACCCCGGCTGCAATGGGAATCCCCAGGCTGTTGTAAAAAAATGCCCAGAAAAGGTTCTGCTTGATTACCCGCATGGTCTGAAACGAGAGCCTGATAGCTGCTGGAACTGATCGCAAATCGTCTCTGATCAGAGTTATGTCACTTGCTTCCATGGCCACATCTGTCCCGGCGCCGATGGCAATCCCGATATCAGCCGTTGTCAGGGCAGGCGCATCGTTAATGCCGTCTCCCACCATGGCCACGACCTGACCTCCGGCCTGAAGCCGTCTTATCTCATCGGCCTTATCACCGGGAAGGACCTCGGCAAGTATCTGATCGATGCCGACAGCATCAGCAACGGCCCGGGCAGTTTTTTCATTATCTCCGGTAATTATGCCCACATTCAAACCCATGTCTTTGAGACTTAAAACCGTTTCGCGGGCAGATGCCTTTGGCATATCTGAAAGGGCGATGAGGCCGGCAATCCGGCCTGCCTCGGCCACAAAGACACACGTCTTGGCCTCTTCGGCAAGCCTCTTGGCCTTCTCAATAAAATCATCCATTGCCACGGCCTCTTTTTCCATAAGCCGCAAGTTACCCAAAAGCAATTTCCTGCCATTTACGACTGCCCTGGCCCCAAGGCCTGACAGGGCCTCAAAGTTCTCAACACGGTCAGGTTCCAATTGTTCTTGACGGGCCCTTTCAACAATGGCCTGGGCCAAGGGGTGCTCTGAAACAGCCTCAATGGAAACAGCCGTTTTCAAAACGTCATTTTGCTGTATGCCTTCTGCTGTCAATATGTCTGTAACCTCAGGCTCTCCCCTGGTCAGGGTGCCGGTCTTGTCAAAAACAATGGTGGTCAGTTTATAGGCCCTCTCAAGGCTCTCTCCACCTTTGATCAAAATGCCGTTTTCAGCTCCCAGTCCTGTCCCCACCATCACTGCAGTGGGTGTTGCCAGGCCCATGGCACACGGGCAGGCAATGATCAGGACCGATACAAAATTGAGCAGGGCACGGCTGAAAACCGGTTCAGGTACGAAAAAGTACCAGATCAAAAAGGTCAGCACCGCCACACCAAAGACCACAGGCACAAAAATGGATGCCACCTTGTCCACCACTCGCTGGATCGGGGCCTTGGACCCCTGGGCCTCTTCGACCAGCCTGATGATCTGGGCAAGGGCCGTCTCAGCCCCTACTTTGGTTGCCCTGAACGTAAAACTCCCGCTCTTATTCAGGGTAGCTGCAAATACGTCACTTCCAGTCTCCTTTGCCACGGGAATGCTCTCCCCGGTAAGCATGGACTCGTCGATTGAAGATGACCCTGAGACAATCACTCCATCAGTAGAAATTTTTTCACCAGGCCGCACCAGGATCAGGTCTCCTTTCATCACTGCTTCGATAGGAATATCAATCTCCTTGCCATCCCTGATGACCCGTGCAGTCTTTGGCTTGAGCCCCATCAGCCTTTTGATGGCCATTGAGGTCTTTCCTCTGGCCCTGGCCTCCAGCAGACGCCCCAGGAGAATGAGGGTTATGATCATGGCTGCACCGTCAAAGTATACGTGCGGTGCCAAGCCGGCGCCTGCAAAAAAATGAGGAAAAAAGGTGGCCAGGGTGGAATAGAGATAGGCTGACAGGGCCCCCACAGCTACCAGGGTGTTCATGTCTGTGGTCTTCTGCCTGGCAGCCTTGACGGCCCCGACATAAAACCGGCTCCCGACCCAGAATACGACCGGAGTTGTGAGCACGAAAAGGCAATAGAGCATGATCTGCCTGGGGACCGACCGGAGATATGGAAACCAGTGCTGCATGGAACCCATGAAAATGACCACACTCAAGACCAC
>JAUWGF010000177.1:0-3605 GCA_030606515.1 Deltaproteobacteria bacterium
TACGGGCAGAGAAAAGAAACAACCCGAAGTGGCCCATAATCCTTGGGGGAGGAAGCTGCTCGGGTAATCCTGAACCTGTTGCTGATTTGTTTGATGCCATCCTGGTAGGAGACGGAGAGGAAGCCCTGCCTGAAATCGCAAGCCTTGTGAAGGATTGGCGAGAAACAGAAAACGACAAAAATGAGATTCTTGTCGCCCTTTCCCGTATACACGGCGTCTATGTACCGGGATTTTACAGACCAAAATATCAAGCGGACGGCTCCTTTGCCGCCCTTGAGCCCGGAAGGCCCGAAGCAGGTCTTGTAAAACGCAGAATAATATCTGACCTCGAAAAGGCCCCTTTTCCCTCTCGCCCTCTCGTACCATATACCCAGATAGTCCATGATCGTATGGGAATCGAGATAGCAAGGGGCTGTACCCGTGGTTGCCGGTTTTGTCAGGCAGGCATTACCTATAGACCTGTACGTGAACGCTCACCTCAAAAAATCCTTTCCCTGCTGGAACAGGCCCTGACCACGTCCGGATGGGAGGAACTCTCGCTGCTTTCCCTGAGTACAGGTGACTACGGATGTCTTTTGCCCCTGTTAAGTACCTTGATGGATCGCTATATGCCGGAGAATGTTGCGGTCTCTCTCCCTTCTCTTCGAGTAGGAACTCTTAATCCGGAAATTATGAAACAGATACAAAGGGTGAGGAAAACCGGGTTTACCCTGGCTCCGGAGGCAGGGAGTGAGAGACTACGAAAAGTAATAAACAAGGGAATTACAGAGCATGACCTCATTGATACGGCAGCCCATGCCTATAAGCTCGGCTGGAGCAACATAAAACTTTACTTCATGACAGGCCTTCCGACAGAGACCATGGCCGATGTTCTGGAAATCGCCGAACTCGCAAAGAGGGTCCTTGCAACTAGCAGGAAAAGGGGCAAAAAAGTTACTGTCAGTGTAGGCACCTTTGTGCCAAAACCCCACACCCCCTTTCAGTGGGAACGCCAACTAAATGTCCGGGAATCCGGAGACCGCCTTGAATTGCTGAAATCCAACCTGAAGGGCCGGGACCTTCATTATAAATGGCATGACCCGCTTCAGAGCTTTCTGGAAGGTGTTTTCTCCAGAGGGGACCGCAGGCTTACAGGAGTCCTTTACAGGGCATGGAAAATGGGGGCACGTCTTGATGCCTGGAATGACTATCTAATGCCCGACCTGTATAAAAAAGCCGCCCTTGAAGAGAATATCGAGCTTGAAAAATATACAGAAGCAATTGATACAAAGGCATCTCTTCCCTGGGGTCACATTTTAACCGGTGTGAGCTATGAGTATTTACTGGATGAAAGAGAGAAGGCATGGAAAGAGACTTACACGCCGGACTGCAGACATGGTGAATGCCAGACCTGCGAAGTGTGTGATTTCAAGCATATCCGTCCCGTAGTCTACGAGAAGGAAAAAGTTCACACTTCACCCCTCACCCAATCACCCAATCACCCAATCACCCAATCATCCAATCATCCAATCACTTTCCACATGGTCTTCAGTAAGCTGGGAAAGGCACGATTTCTGGGACATCTCGAACTGGTCCATGCTTTTCATCGGGCAGCAAGGAGGGCGCATATCCCGGTTGCTTATTCTCAGGGCTTTCATCCCAAACCCCGCTTTTCTTTTGGACAGCCCATTCCCCTGGGCACTGAGAGCCTGGCAGAACAATTCGCCGTTACACTGACAGAGCATATGAAACCGGACCGGCTGAAAAATTTACTGGGTAAAGAGATGCCTCAAGGAATCACCATAAGCTCAGTAGAACTCGTGGGCCCAAAGACTTCTTTTGGAATTCCGGAAATAGTAAAATATCTGATATTTGTCCCTGGTGTTACAGAATCTCAGGTAAAAGGCTCAATTGAAAAGCTGAATTCAACCCCCAAATGGCCTGTAAGCAGGATACGTAAGAAAAAGCAGATCACAACAGACCTTAAGCAGGTAGTTGAGTCTCTTCAATCAATAACAAAAAAGGATATGGAAGACAGGCATATAACACCCTGCCCCTGGCCTGAGGATGTAAAAGATGAGGAAACCACGTATTTTTACCTGACGCTCAGGTCCATTGCCCGTTTCAACCTCAAGCCGGCCGAGGTAATAGGGTCGATCATGGGGCTTTCCGAGGAAATGATGAAGATGCTGCGAATCCTAAAACTGGTCCTTACCGATTAAAACAACGCCCATGACGGGATATTTTCAGCAAGATCACTATCGATTTTTCTCCATTTAAGTTAAGATAATCTTGTTTTTTAATTGCTGGAACAATTTTACCAGGAGGACAGTATGTCTGACCCAACCAGGAAAGATAAAGAAAAGGCAGTAGATATAGCCATTGCCCAAATACAAAAACAGTTTGGGAAGGGATCTGTAATGAGGCTTGGGGACCGCGGCGGTGTGGAAGATATCGCTGTAATTCCAACAGGCTCTATTGCGATTGACCTGGCAACCGGTGTTGGAGGCATAGCTCGAGGCAGGATAACGGAAATATACGGCCCGGAGTCTTCAGGAAAGACCACCCTGGCCCTGCACATGATTGCCGAAGCCCAGAAGCAGGGTGGCATAGCTGCCTTTGTGGATGCGGAACACGCAATGGACCCGGTCTATGCCGGCAAGCTTGGCGTAAATACCGACGACCTCCTGATCTCTCAGCCGGACTATGGTGAGCAGGCACTGGAGATTGTCGATGCCCTGGTGCGTAGCGGAGCAATAGATATCATAGTAGTGGATTCCGTGGCTGCCCTGGTCCCAAAGGCGGAGATAGAAGGGGAAATGGGAGATCAACATATGGGACTCCAGGCCCGGTTGATGTCTCAGGCCATGAGGAAGCTCACAGGCAATATCAATCGCACCCAAACGGCACTGGTCTTTATCAACCAAATTCGCATGAAAATAGGGGTGATGTTCGGCAGCCCTGAGACCACAACCGGCGGGAATGCCCTTAAGTTTTATTCAACCATGCGGATGGACATAAGGCGTATAGCTGCTCTTAAGGAAGGAGCGGACATCATCGGAAACCGGACCAGAGTAAAGATAGTCAAGAACAAAATAGCTCCTCCATTCAAGACAGCCGAGTTTGATATATATTACGGAGAGGGCATTTCCAGAGAAGGCTCTCTGATCGATCTGGCCACGGCAGTGGATATCATTGAAAAAAGTGGGGCATGGTATTCATACGATGGCGAAAGACTTGGGCAAGGCCGTGAAAACGTGCGGACCTTCCTTAAAGCCCACCCGGATATTGCTGACCGAATAGAACAGCAAGTGAGGGAGACATATGACATTAAGAGGCCCAAAGTCCAGGAGCAGGTTGAGGAATCTGCCTGATTTCTGCCACAAAAAGCCATTTTCGCGGTAAAAAATATGAACAGGAAAGGCTCTGTCCATGAAGAAGTTATCTGGTACTCAGATTCGCAGTCTTTTTTTAGATTTTTTTTTAAAAAATGGCAGTGAGATAGTCCCGAGTTCCCCACTGATCCCGGCAGAAGACCCTTCACTCCTTTTTACTAACTCCGGTATGGTCCAGTTCAAGAAGGTATTTCTTGGAGAGGAGACCAGGTCTTATGTGCGTGCGGCCTC
>JAUWGF010000056.1:0-9315 GCA_030606515.1 Deltaproteobacteria bacterium
GATTGCGTTTAGCCTGGTGCATTCCCAGGCTAAACGCAATTACTGAAAAATAGTTACTTCTTGATATTGTTGGCATTATTGATTCTGGTCGTCATTTCCAACACAAAAAGTGTCCGAAAATCGAGGGTAGAATCGTCTGATTAATTAATGATTCTCTACAATTATTTCAGAGCCAATTTGAAAAAAGCAATATCACGATTCAGAAATCCCTTGATAAGGCATTACCCAGAGCTTTTGTAGACCTTAAGCAAATCAGACAGGTCTTGATTCCTATCATTAAGAACGCCCTGGAAGTAATGCCCGACGGCGGTATTTTTTCCATAAAAACACAGGTTGATAATGGGTTTGCCCAATATGTTATTGAAGACACAGGACCACAGATACCGCAAAGTGATTTAATCAGGCTATACTGCTCCTTTGTCAGTGGCAGGCCAAGGGGAGTCGGCCTTGGGTTGGCTATTATTCAGCGAATAGTTGAGGCTAACAAAGGGACATTTTCAATAGCCAACAAAGAAAAAAATGGGGTAATTATCAAAATAGGCCTTCCTTTGCAGTGTCTAGGGGACACCATTTCTGAATGAACCTATAGGTACTTTTGAACCTCTTTGAGTTCTTAAGTCTTGGAAGCCCGTACCACTGCAGAAGTAGTAACTCCCGAAAAACGCGCAACTTCCGCTGCAGGGTGACCCATTTTGAGAAACCGTCCTCTTGATTTCCAATCAGTGATCGGCTCATTTTTGTCCTTGACCAGCCATAAAGTCACATGATAAAAAGCAGTTCGTCGATCGGGCCGGCATAGCTCAGTGGCAGAGCAGCTGATTCGTAATCAGCAGGTCTTCGGTTCAAGTCCGAATGCCGGCTCCAAAAGACTGCAGTAGTATCAAAGCCTTTGTCTATTTCCAATAGAACACAGATGGGGATGTAGCTCAGTCGGGAGAGCGCCACGTTCGCAACGTGGAAGTCGGGGGTTCGAGTCCCCCCATCTCCACCATGAGATTTGATGGGCTATAGATATGCATCTGTAGCCCCTTTGGAAAGACACAGCAGATCGCATTGCTTGTTGATGCTCAATTCCAGATGGTTCCAGTCTATAGAACCCGTCTTTTCACACCTCCTCCTTGCTTGGGGAGGAAAATAATATGAAGTTTGTAGCTTAACTACTGGTTCAAATTTTTGGGTCCATTATATTGTGCACCTGTCCCTTATCTCCGCTGGCCATGCTTAACTGGCAAAGATAATTCCTGCAGACCTCAAATCTCTACTTCGCCCAGCCAGTGAACTTCCGGAAAGGTTAAGCGAACGGAATTGACAAGGCGACGGTCGGATGTCCAGAGTTGGCATTCCAGATGTTCGAATAAAGCCAGGTAGTGGGCGTCGTACGTTACCATCCATCCGAATTGACCAGCTATAGCCAGTGCCCGGGAATGAAGTCCCAGCGGATTTTCCAGCTTGATGTCCATACCCAATGCAGTATGTAATGCCTGCTGTGCTGCTTCTTCACTTATGAGGTGATGGTGGACGTACTTTCGCAGTGCGGCAGTCACTTCGAAGGGCATAAGGGCTGGTGCTACCATGGCGACACCTTCACTCAACCAGCCGCTCCAAAGCGATTCTGCCTGCTCGCTCAACGGATCATCAATGACCAACTTGATGACAAAGCTGGCGTCAACGCACACCAGAGATTTGTTCACTGCGCTCCTCCCTGACCTGACGCAATATTTCAACTGCATCTGGCAAGGGCTCTCCATCCCGTTCTGCGCGGATGCGTTGGCGGGATGCCCGTGCCCGTGCCAGGACAGCTCGTGGATCGCGCCCGGCCTTGAGTTGCTCCAGCCATCGGTATTCAGCAACGGAGATGATTGCCGCAGCGGGCTGACCTGCCTTTTCCACGATGATTGGTCCTTTCCCGCCGCTCACGCGCCGCAATACTTCCCCGAAATGCATCCTAACTTCAGTTGCTTTCATCACATGAGACATCATCCTCTGTTTCCTTTTTTAATCAATTAGTTGATTAATCAATTAAATTTTAAAGAAGCATACCAGGAATGTCAAATTTTTTGTATGAATAGAGGGAGTTTATGCAAGAGGTTGTATCTTTTCAATAAGTTGGGGTAGATTATATTTTGCGACTATTCACTAGATTCCTGCTTTCGCAGGAATGACGGGCATTTACATCCAAACGTCTTTCCGACGAAAGCCGGAATCTAGCTATCTTACCCTGAGTTATTGAGAAGTTGCAAGATGCTTTATGAATTTGCTTTTAATGCTATAAAGGAATGGGAAGTGGCTCCATAGATAAAGTGAAAATTTCGCTCCGGATCATACAAGATTTGCTAGACAAGTCGAAAAAGCAAAGGACTGAGCTCAGAGAGGCTTATGCTCTGGTTCCGGCAAGCCACTGCAAACGCAGAGCTCTCTGCTGCACTCTGTTGCCCGAGATATCCTTGGTCGAAGCTCTTGCTGCTATTCAATGTCTTTCAGAGATGGACCCTATTACACGACTGCGGCTAACCAGAGATCTTGTTCGGTACTTTTTTTTGAATTCAGTGCGTATAACCTCGTGTCCATTCCTGGTTGACAGGAATTGTCTCATTTACGAAAATCGGTTTTTTGGCTGCAGGGCCTATGGACTTTGGCCAAAGCATTACTACAATGAACTGGCAGCACGCAGTCACCAGATGAAACGGTATAACCAGGAGCAGTGGCAAAATCTTGGCATCTCTCTCCCGCAGGAGGTTGTGGATTTCCAGGTTCCGTATTGTCCCCATGTAAAGCCGGATGTTGGTACGTCCGTAGATGATGAAACACTCCCCCATGCCGCAGATAAAATCGAAATATTGTCCAAGCAGTTGGCCCCATGGCATGAATCATTCCGGCACAGCTATTTTTCCGATTTGAGCTTTTTGCTGGCTTCTCTGACTTTTGGTCTGACTGAGGCAGTTCAGATGAAATTTGCCTTTGTTAAAGATTATGTCAAAACAGGAAATCAGGCCGGGCTTTCTGAAGTAGTCGGGAACCTTCCCGATATTTTCGCTACGTTAACTTAAATACTGATAATTTGATAGGCGTTCAAAGATTCAGGGTTCACCGTTTAGGGTTAACCTTGAACCTCTGAACCTTTGAACCCGTGAACGGTTCAATAATTTAGCCGCTCATAATCACCACCGCAGTGGCATATTCTCCCTCATGGGAAAGGCTTACATGCCATGCGTTTGCACCCATGCCCGTTGCCTTTTTTAATGCAGTGCCGGAAAGGCGCAGCACAGGCTTTCCGGAAGGCTCATGGGCAATGGCAATCTGACGCCAGGTTACTCCGAGTCTCATACCTGTACCCAGGGCCTTGGAGCATGCCTCCTTTGCTGCAAAACGGAGGGCAAGGCCCTGAGCCGGCTGTTTATGCTTCAGACAGTAGGAGCATTCTTCACTGGTAAATACCCTGGATAGAAATCTCTCACCCCAACGGTTAACGGCCTTTTCAACCCTTGGGATGTGAACCAGGTCTATTCCGAGGCCCAGGATCATTAAATTACTCTAAATAACCTTTTTGGACGAGAGAAAGCATCTCCCTTACAGCCCTTTCCATTCCCACGAAAACGGCCCGGGATACTATGGCGTGCCCTATACTAAACTCCTGTATCTCACTTACTGCCGCAAGCCTTGCAGTATTGCGATAGTTGAGCCCGTGACCTGCGTGGACACGCAGGCCTAAGTCCCTGGCTGCTCTTGCCATAGTTACTATTTGTTCGAATTCCTTGTCTTCAATATCTGAAGAAGGGGCATCTGCATATAGTCCGGTATGGATCTCTATGCAATCTGCTCCTGTCTGTTTTGCAGCCTCAATCTGATTTTGCTCCGGATCGACAAAAAGACTCACAGGTATGCCTGCATCGTGTAGCCGGGTTACAGCCTTACTCAAGTGTTTTTCAAGATTTACCACATCCAGTCCTCCCTCTGTCGTGAGTTCTTCACGACTTTCCGGCACAAGGGTGACTATGTCGGGCTTTATATCAGACGCTATTCCTATCATTTCATCTGTCGCGGCCATTTCCAGGGTGAGCCTTGTCTTTACTGTCTGCCTGAGCAACTTGACATCCCTGTCCTGGATATGACGGCGATCTTCCCGCAGGTGGACGACAATACCGTCGGCGCCTGCGATCTCAACTATTCCTGCAGCCGTAACAGGGTCCGGTTCTGTGGTCCCCCTTGCCTGCCTGACTGTAGCTACGTGATCAACATTGATACAGAGATCTGCCATTGTCTGCTCCTTATACAAGGCATCTAATAATGCCTGCTCTTTACGTGTCATACGTTCTGCTTCAATCGGGCCCAGTTCGTGATCTTCTCCAAGAAGATGAACAACACCATGCACCAATAACGCCTCAAGTCTTTGCTCCAGATTCATGCCCGCATTCGCCGACTCGCGTCTTGCAGTATCTATTGATATTACCACATCGCCAAGCAGATTATTCTCCGGTTGCGAAAAATCATCTCCTTGCTGCCCGAATGAAATAACATTGGTAGGGTATGGTCTTTTCAACCAGAGCTTGTTGAGACGCGCCATCTCAGCATCATCTACAAGAAGGATACTGAGCTCTGCATCAGGTCGTCCAATAGACCTTAAGAGTATTTCAGCCGCGCGTCCGAGGCGGAGAAGCGGCAGGGATTTTGAATAAGTTGATCTGATCAGGACCGGCACGCTGTCTTTTGCTCCGCATTTCCTGAATAATCGTAGGCGTTCACAGGTTCAGGGTTCACCGTTCAGGGTTACCTTTCTGTAAGGGTTCAGAGGTTCATGTTAAAAGACGAACGTCGAACATCGAACGTCCAACGTCGAATGAAAAACGAATATCCAATACCGAACATTCAACGGCTATTTATGATTTGCACCGAATACTCAAGCAGCCTTTCTTCCAGGTCATAAGTCTGTTTCTTCATCTTTTCCCATTCAACATTCGATGTTGGACGTTCGATGTTCGATGTTCATTAATCCATCCGGTGCAAAAATAACTTAGCGCTTATGTGTATGATTGCCTCTTCGGGTTTATTCCTTTTCCGCAGGCGGTCGGTCGGGGAAATCATATGGAATTTCCTTTTCTTCAGATTCAATCACATCATCGCTGATTTTATCTATATTATATGCCGAGTATTCCCCTGTGCCGAGTGCAGCAGTTTCCCGGGCAGGAGAGAGGTCCTCCCGCCCCCATATCAATTCCCTAATTTTCAGGTGATCGATAATGGACGCTAAGCCCATAACATCGCTCAAGAGCCTGATTAAAATTTGGTGTTCGTTCTCGTTTGGGACGGCACCTTCCAAATAAACTACTCCGTTTCGGCAGTAAATTTCGAACTCATCCAAATCGATCCGGCCATCGTTGTGAATATTCTCCAAAATCACCATCTGCAATTCCTTGTTACCCAAGTTTTTATACTCTTCGGGTAACTCCGCACGGGTAATCACCTCCCAGGCCCGGGGCAAGCTCTTTTGTTTTCCACCGTATTCGCGGGCACACATACGGCACAACCGGCTCGCCGGTATAGCTTCCAATCGTTCCAACGAAATCGGCTTCCGGCAGCTTTCACAGATCCCATAGTTACCCGCAGCCATTCTAAACAGTGCCAGATCGATCTCTTCAAGCTTATCCTTATCACGTTCAACCAACTGCTCTAAAAGACTTATCTCATCAGCCTTTTGGGCCTCTTCTTCCATTTCGATATCTCGTTCTCCCAGGGCCTGTAAATCAAATTCGAACCGCTGATACTGTTCAAAGATCTCTTGGCGCTGTTCGAGAAGCATTTCTCTTAAGCGCATCTTATCTTGTTCGGACATGGGCATTCCTCCTCAGAAATCTAAAATAATGGTAACTACTCAGGTTCAAGGTTGAGTTCCTTATCTTCATACTGGTCTATATTCATTGTTTTCTAACCTTGAACCGTGGAAATTTGAAGTTGAAATTAGAAATTGGAAATTTGGCCTTCATGCTTTTGTACTGTTTTGTTCCACTTATCAAAGTCGTGCCAGACCATATCTGATAACTCTTTTGCCAGTTTGTAAATATCCAATCTCCCAAATTTCTACTTTCCAATTTCAAGTTACAAGCCGTGAACGGCTACCAATAACTTAATGCTATGGATAAAGATGACAAGATGTTGCCATCTGGACAATTTGAAACCATTTTAAATGTGTCTTGATTGATTTTCTTGACCAATCCTACATAATCTCCGATAATCTTAAGAAAGACCCTTGGCCGATCATGAAATCTCCAAAATTGATCCGTACACAATCCAGGCCAAAGGGACGGCCTAGGGGAGGTAAACACAAATGGCTAACAAAGGGAACACACAAATCACAAATATAATGGCCAGGGAGATTCTGGACAGCCGTGGTAATCCTACCGTGGAAGCTGAGGTGAGTCTGGCATGCGGGATCACGTCCAGGGCAGGGGTGCCCTCAGGGGCGTCCACCGGCTCTCGTGAGGCACTGGAAATGCGTGACGGCGACGCCGAACGTTTTGGAGGCAAAGGCATACTCAAGGCGGTGGATCACGTCAACGGAGTTATCAATGATACACTAAAAGGCAGGGATGCTTGCCATCAGGCGCTGATCGATAAGGTGCTTATCGATCTTGACGGCACACCCAACAAGGCCAATCTTGGGGCTAACGCCATCCTGGGCGTGTCCCTGGCCGTGTCCAAAGCAGCGGCCATGGCGGTGGGGCTTCCTCTTTACCAATATCTCGGCGGTGCCTGCCCCGGGCGTCTGCCTGTGCCCATGCTCAATATTATGAATGGGGGAGCCCATGCGCGGTGGCAGGGCTCTGATTTTCAGGAGTTCATGGTTTGTCCTTATGGTGCTGGAAGCTTCCGGGAGGCGCTCCGTTGGGCCAGCGAGATATATCACGCATTACGCTCAGTGCTGATGGACGCAGGCCACCACGTGGGCATCGGGGATGAGGGTGGCTTTGCGCCTAATGTCTCCTCCAACGAGGAACCCCTGGAAGTCATTGTCAAGGGTATTGAGAAGGCCGGTCTCAAGCCGGGCCCTGATGTGGGCATTGCCATGGACCCTGCGTCCAGCGAATTTTTTGAGGACGGCCGTTACAACCTGCGCACAGAAAACCGGACATGCTCTTCCGAAGAGATGGTGGACTACTATGAAAAGCTTGTCAACGCCTATCCGATCTGCTTGCTGGAAGACGGCCTGGCCGAGGATGACTGGGACGGCTGGCAAATCCTCAACCAGCGTCTGGGCGGAGCGATCGAACTGGTGGGAGATGATCTTTTTGTCACGAACGTGGAATACATAGCCAGGGGTATTCGCGAAGACTCTGCCAATTCCGCCCTTATCAAACTCAACCAGATCGGCACCCTGACTGAGACCATTGAAGCGGTAAGGATGTGTCAGCAGGCAGGATGGGGGGCATGTGTCTCACACCGTAGCGGAGAGACCGTAGACAGCTTTATCGCCGACATGACCGTGGCCCTGGATACCGGGCACCTCAAGACCGGCGCACCTGCCCGGGGTGAGCGGGTCGAGAAGTATAACCAGTTGATGCGCATCGAGGAAGACCTGGGCAGTGCTGCCCGGTATGCAGGCAAGGACGCTTTTGTACGGCCGGTGCGTTTCTGAGCCTTGCGAAAATAACGAGGATGTTAGAGAATACCATGCCTGAAAAAAGACCCGTCTGCCTTATAATAATGGACGGCTGGGGCATTGCGCCGGCTGATGAGAGAAATGCCCTGGCAAGAGCCCATACGCCTAATCTTGATAGGTATCTATCCGAGTTTCCCAATGCTGTTTTAAAAGCGCATGGCCTTAATGTCGGACTGCCCGAAGATAATCAAGGTAATTCGGAAGTCGGCCATCTCAACATCGGCGCCGGCAGGATAATAAAACAGATGCTTGTGCGCATTAACAGCGACATTGAGGATGGGAGCTTCTACGAGAATGAGGTCCTTAAAGGCGCTGTTGAACATTGCAGAAAAAATAGATCAAACCTCCACCTTATGGGCCTCATACAGGACCAGGGTGTCCATGCTGTCACCAGTCACTGCAACGCCCTGCTTATGCTTTGCAGTGAAATGGATTTTGATAATGTTTATGTCCATATTTTTTCAGACGGACGCGATACTCCGCCCAGGTCCGCAGCAAAATATATTGAAAATCTGGAGGCCGGAATAAAGAAGGCAGGCAGGGGAAAGATCGGCAGCATTACCGGAAGATACTATGCCATGGACCGTGATACGAACTGGGACAGGGTCAAGATCGCATACGACGGCCTCACCAAACCGGAAGGCATAGTCTGTAAGGACTGGAAAGAGGCCATTGAGAACGCTTATGCTGCCGAAGAGACCGATGAGTTTATCAAGCCGAGAATAATCAAAGGCTTCCCGGGAATCAAAGACGGCGACGCAGTGATCAACTTCAACTTCAGGCTCGACCGGGCAAGAGAGATCACCCATGCCTTTACTGATTCCGATTTCAAGGCCTTTGAGAGACGCAAGCTTGATATAAAATATGTAGGCTTTACAAATTACTATGATGACGGTGAGTTTGAGATAGCGTTTCCTCCGATGAGGCATAAGAATATCCTCGGAAAGGTACTCAGCGATCACGGCCTCAAGCAGCTGAGATGTGCCGAGACAGAGAAATACGCACACGTGACCTTCTTTTTTAACGACTCCAATGAGACCCCCTTTGAAGGTGAGGACAGGATACTGGTACCTTCTCCCAAGGTAGCGACTTACGATCTGCAACCGGAAATGAGCGCTTATGAAGTAAGAGACAAGCTCCTGGATGCTATTGCTGCAGACAAGTATGATGTGATTATCTGCAATTTCGCCAATGGCGATATGGTGGGCCACACCGGTGTTTTTGATGCAGTCGTCAAGGCAGGGGAGACTGTGGATGAGTGCGTAGGTGCGGTCACTGATGCTGTTCTTGTAAAAAGGGGCGCGGTTATCATAACTGCCGACCATGGAAGCGGTGAATGCATGTTTCTGGATGACGGCTCTCCCATGACCGCTCACACAACCAACCCGGTCCCTGTTATTGTCTGCGGTGCCGGTGATGTTGAGCTGATAAAGGATGGCAAGCTTTGTGATCTTGCACCTACTATGCTTAAGATGCTGGGGATTGAGCAACCTGCGGAGATGACAGGAAGGCCTTTGTTTTAAAATAAGACCTTGAGTGACAAAGCACTTGTTTGTCATGGACCTACATGGTAATCCAGTAAGCGTTTACAGGGCACCGCATCTGCTTTGTTGTCGGGCACTTGAAGTACAGGAAGTACGTCTGCGTACCCGTACGCCTCGCAT
>JAUWGF010000100.1:0-6688 GCA_030606515.1 Deltaproteobacteria bacterium
CTCTGATAGATCAGCATACTGTTCATTCGTTCCATTGACGGATCATAGACTCCGGCTATATTGTGCTTCAGCTGGTTAATATTCCGTACCTGATAACAAGAGGAGGAAACCACTGATGAAAGACTTGAAACAGATGTATAAAACAATACTTGGGGACCAGTTTCCTCTAGAACTCCGCATATCATTCGGGGATCAAACACTGATCTATCGCAAGCGGACCTGGAAGATAAAGAACGATAAGACCGGAGAGCTGGAAGAAAAAGGTATCCGTTACGGGGAAAACCCGGACCAGGAGGCAGCACTTTACGAACTCGTGAACGGAAACCTTGTCCTGGGTGACTGCTCTTATATTGAGGCTGGAAACGGTCTGGTAAGCTCAATAAACGAAGCGGATATGATTCAGGCCGGCAAGCACCCCGGCAAGATCAATCTCACTGACGTAGATAACTCTCTTAATATACTGAAATTTCTTGCCAAAAGCCATGCTGCCGTCATAGTGAAACACAATAATCCCTGTGGAGTAGCCTGCGGCAATACCCTAGAAGATGCTCTTATAAAGGCATCCAGAGCGGACCGGATGGCGGCGTTCGGCGGTTGCGTTTCCCTCAACAGGTCCATAGACAAGCCAACGGCCGAGGCACTTAACAACCAGTATCTTGAGGTTGTGTGCGCACCTGATTATGAAGAGGGCGCAGTAGATATACTGTCCCAGAAGAAAAACCTGAGAATTATCCGGATCAAACGGATCGACCAACTGGAAAACTATTGGGACAGGCGTTTCATAGACTTCAAGAGCCTGATAGACGGAGGGATCATAGTCCAGCAATCCCCTGTAAACAAAATCCGTACCAGGGAGGAATTGAAACCTGCTGAGTGTGAATACCAGGGCAAGACATACAAGATCAAACGTCTGCCGGATGACAGGGAATACGAAGACATGCTGTTCGGCTGGGCAGTTGAGCAAGGAGTTACTTCCAATTCCGTAATCTATGTCAAAAATGGGGTAACTACCGGGATAGGCACAGGCGAACAGGACAGAGTCGGTGTAGCGGAAATCGCTGTCCACAAGGCATATACAAAGTATGCAGACATTCTCTGCTATGACAGGTTTGGGATACCGTATAAGGATCTTGAGCTCCTGGTAAGTAAAGGAGAGCGTGACGTTGGCGAAAAGGATGAGATCGATCAACAGGTAAAGGCAGACCGTGGCGGTCTTCCGGGTTCTGTTATGGTCTCTGACGCATTTTTCCCATTCAGGGACGGGGTGGATGTAGGTATTAGTCAGGGTATTTCGGCAATCGTACACCCAGGTGGCTCCCTGAGAGATTGGGAGTCTATCGAAGCGTGTAACGAGGCCGACCCCCCGGTAACCATGGCATTCACGGGTCAAAGGGCCTTTAAACACTAGGCCTGATTCCGTTCAGACACTACTTAGGAGCATGACACTTTGAAGACACCCTCTCTCAAGATTGAAAAAATAGATCTTCCAAACAATCTCGTTCTGGAATTTCACGACTATTCCCGGCATGTAGCCGGGGACAGGTGGCTTGTGGGACTACTTGTCAGGATTCCAATAGAAATCAGTGAAGAAGATTTTGCTGACAGACCCAAGGAGCTTTATAAAGACTTTTTAAAAGAACAGGGACCTGTAATAAATTTCGAGCTGAAAAAAGAGAGGAACTTCATAGACGAAAAGGAGAAAGACCAGGTCTTTAACCAAATGTTGAATGAACTGGAAGAATATGCATTGTCCTACATGGGGCACAAATCCTTTGCAAAAGGATTCATAAGCCGGCAGATTCAAGCCTTTGAGGAAAGACAGAAGTGGCAGAAAGTAGTCATCTGAGTCAACTGGACCGTCCTGAGATAATCGACTCCTTGTTCAAGAACATAAAGGATTCGTATGGCACGACAAAAGAATCTCACCCAGGCGGTGAGGCAACGGCAGAGGCACTGACAGCAAAATCCCCGGACGGCGTTGAGATCCATTGCAGGGTCTTTCGTGGAATACCGGAAGAGCCTCACATTCTGTTTTTTCCAGCAGAGTATGACTGTGAAGCAGATATAATTGATCTGGCAACCGGGTTTGGGCAAATCGGCATTACCCTGATAACAATGGACTATCGCGGATGCTGGAAGAGTAGCGGAGAACCATCTATCAGCACCCTGCCTCAGGATACTGAGGCCTTCTATCAGGCTGTGAAAGACTGGTATGACACAGGACAAAGGACCGGCCCTGTGGTGTTCATGGGCCGTTCCCTTGGGTCTGCTGTTGCGCTGGACCTTGCCTGCCGCCACGACGATGACTCCCTGGCTCTTATAATGGAAAGCGCCTTTGACTTGACAGAAGGCTTTCTTTCAAGCAAGGGGATTCGAATAAACGAATTAGGGCTTTCCGGAGAAGACCCTTTTTCAAACCGCTCTAAGATGAGTAACTACAGCAAAGCAGTACTCTTTCTGCACAGCCACCGCGACGAAGTCATATCTCTAAACCAGATTGAGTGGCTGGTGGCTGAGAGTCGCTCAAAGGCAACCCAGCTCCAGATCGTCCCCAGCGAATGCAGGGAGGACATTGCTGAAAAGGGAGGGGATCTCTATTTTGCCGTAATAAAAGACTTTCTTAATAGACGTATGGGTCGAAGACCACGTAAAAGGCGGAAAAGGAAATGATTATGCTGCTTTTTCCCATTACGTGAGCAGCCATTCCCAAACCGGCACAATGTGTAACGAATAGTTGTCTCCCTCTTCAACGCGTTTTTCATCCAGCGTTAAAATCAGGCCGGTGTTTATCCCCAGTTCTTTCATTGCCAGCATGAGGGCCTTTTTCTCTCGACTGAAGGTATTGATATTGCGTAAATCATAGCACACCTGGATGAGATGGCTTTTTCTGTTATCTTGCATGAGAAAGTCCACTTCGTACCCTCCTCTGGTCTTGTAATACCAGATGGAATCGGTCTTTCTCCTGAGTTCAAGGAATATCAGATTTTCCAGGACCCTTCCCATGTTTCCCGAAAAGTTCAAAGTGAGATAATTATGCATCCCCTGGTCTATGAGATAGAACTTTTTAGGATTAACCTGTCTTTTCCTCACAGATTCAGAATACAGCTCAACAAGAAATCCGAAGAAGATGTCCTGAATATAACGGGCAAAGTAACTCAAGGTAGCACCAGACAATTTCATTCCCCGAGATCTGAAATCGTATTCAATCTTCTTAAAACTGATCAGGGAGGAAATGTTCGACATCAACGCATTCAGCCACTGTCTCAAAAGCTCCGTATTTTTTATGCGATACCGTTCTACGAGATCCCGATAAAAAATGGTATTGAAGTAGTCCTGGAGAATCCTGCTTTTGGTCGTCTTTTGCTCTGTAAAGACAATCTCGGGGTAGCCTCCAGAAAAAAAATACTCATCAAAGAGTTGCCTTGTTCGATGCCTTGTTTTTCCGTACACGAGATTTCTGTCAGGAGTTATACCTTTTGCTGCAATAAATTCGGCAAAAGAAAAAGGAAATAGTTCATAAGTGAGGGTTCTCCCCCGCAGGGTGGTGGCGATCTCATGCCCGAGCAATCTGGAATTTGATCCTGTAAGGAAAACTCTGAACCCCTGATCATTGAGCCTTCGAACGAACTTATCCCAGCCGTCTATATTCTGGATCTCGTCAAGAAAGATAATGGGATTTTTTTTGCCCTCATACAGCTCGAAATATGCATCCAGGATGAGCTGCAGGTCCATGGCCCTCATTGGCAGAATACGTTCATCCTCAAAATTGACGTAGATAATATCCGTTAAATCAATACCTTCTCTGGTCAGTTCTCCCATAACCTGGAAGAGGAAATATGTTTTTCCTGCCCGCCTGGGGCCAATGATTGTAATGATCTTGTTGACCGTGGAAGAATGGAGAATACTGAAATCAATTGTAAGATGCCGCTTGACCAGCCATGGAAGGGCTGAACCATGAAATTCACTAAGAACAATCTTGAGCTTTTCTTTCGTCATAACTAAACAGATCACCTTATAAAACAAGTTTGGCTATTTTTGTTTTATAAAGAAAACAAGTTCTGCTGTCAAGAAATAAATCAGCACGAAATTAAAATAAGGAGACAAAAATGCCAGCATTAAGCTGTCATCTGAACGAAAAAGTTCTGAATGCAGTTCGGGCCAAAGCCAAGGCAGAAAACCTTCCTGTATCAAGGATAATAAGTCAGGCAGTAGAGATTTCCCTGGGGCTTGACCAAAGAAAGGAAGCCAGGGCAAGAGTGTTAGAAAACTTTAGAAAAAAGAAACCATTAGGCGGTATGGAAGAATGGAATGAACTACATCAGATGAACTTTCTTTTTGCCTGGAGAACGTGATCTCATTAATGCTAATGAAAAAGAGAAAGGGCGCGCATTCATCAAGGATTGTCAAGCAGGCCGGCAGCCTCGGCGAGCTTGTCCGGCGAACCTATGATATATAACACATCCTTTGCGAAAAGCGGCATATCGGCTTTTGGATTGGGCAATATTTCCTGATCCCTGCGAATTGCCAATACGGTAATTCCAAATTTCCTCCTCAAATCCATCTCAGCCAGACTCCTACCGGCTAAGGATGATTTTTCACCAATCCGCACCGTATCGATTTCGACATCAGGCATATAAAGGTTCAAATCGGAAATGGCTGTCGTGTCCCTGGAAAGGCGGCGAAACATCTCGTAGCCGCCAGAGCGTACTTCAGTGACGAATTTTTCGATTTCATCTCTGGGTATGAGATATTTTGCCAAAACCCGGGCAAATATTTCCACTGATGTCTCAAACTCTTCCGGGATTACTTCGTTGGCCCCCAATTCATAGAGAGATTTCATCTCCTGGAGATAGCGCGTTCGTACGATCACATGGACCTTCGGGTTTAATCTCCTTGTGACTTCGGTGATCCTGCGAGTGGACGCAGGGTCATTAATCGCCACAACAACAATTCTGGCATCTTTGATGTCTGCATGCTGAAGCACTGCTTCCCTGGTTGCATCGCCAAAAAAAATCGGTTCCCCTCTGGCTTGTTCGCTCCTTACTGTTTCAGGGTTCATTTCAATAATTGCATAGGAAATACCCGCAAACCTGGCAGCCCGGGCCACATTCGTGCCGTTTACACCGTAACCGACAATTATAAGGTGGTCCTTTTTCCTCTTAGCCTCGATTTCTACAACTGGAGAAAAGCCAGATATTACCTTTTCCGGAAGCGGCAAGCGAAGGACAAGCTCGGCCAGACGAGGTGACAGGGCTATGACAAATGGAGTAGCGGCCATAGTCAGCACCGAGCAGGCCAGAAACATCTGATGCGCACCTCCAATCAGGAGACCATGTTCTATGCCGGTTTCCGACAGAATGAAGGAAAACTCACCTACCTGGCCCAGCGCGATGCCGGCCAGGATCGCTGTGCGTAGGGGAAGGCCCAACAAAAAAGCCGCCAAGCCGGCGATGCAACTTTTTAAGACCAAAACTCCCACTGCAATGAAGGCAATAGTGGCTGGATGCTCAAAAAGGAAACCGACATCAAGAAGCATTCCAACAGATATGAAAAAGAAGCTGGTGAAAACATCCCGAAATGGCAGAATACTGCCTAGGGCCTGATGACTGTATTCAGACTCGGAAATAATCAATCCTGCCATAAACGCTCCCAGGGCAAGGGAGAGCCCTGCGCTGGAAGTCATCCACGCAACCGAGAGGCATATGACTATTATGCACACCATAAAAAGTTCCTGGCTGCGCGTCCGGGCTATTTGATACAGTAGACGCGGGACAATCCACTTTGCGCTGACAATTACAAAACCGATAATAGCAATTCCTTTCGCCGTTAGAATGAAAAAAAACTCTCCTGATCTGCCCGCCGCTCCAGCCAGAAGAGGCGTGAGAAGAATCATCGGCACGATAATGATATCCTGGAAGATCAAAATGCCAAGATCTGTGCGTCCATGGGGGCTGTCAACCTCAGCTCTTTCCTGAAGGAGTTTCAGCACAATTGCCGTGCTCGAAAGTGATATAAGAAAGCCTATGAAGATCGATTCGCCAACTGGCTGACCCAGGCGGTTAACCACAAAAAAAGTTACCAAAATGGTAAGCAATACCTGTATTGATCCTCCCAGGAGTACTGTTTTCCTGATTTGCAGCAGCTTTTCGAGGGAGAACTCGATTCCGATTGTAAAAAGAAGCAACACAATGCCGACTTCGGCCAGAATTTCAACATCATGGACTGCCCTTATCAGTCCCAGACCGTAAGGCCCGGCTATTATTCCTGTAATGAGGAATCCAACAATGTGCGGCACCTTGAGCCGATGGCAGACAAAGAGGACGGCGACAGACAAACCGAAAATGATGACGATGTCATTTAGCAGCGGTATTTCCATAGAAGCGGCCTACTGTTGTTTAATCGTATTTCCTTTGAATTGTGCTTGCCGCCCGGATTATCGGTTCCACCTTGATCGTCTTGTTGGACATCCCGCTCAAGTGGCATGAGATTCCGATTATCAAACCCACACGCCCTCAATAGTCTCTCCGCACTTGCTGCATTTTCCGTCAGACAGCAGATTTTCCACTATTCTGAAGCCGATTCTCCTGATGAGCTCTGCGCCGCAGGCCGGGCAATAGGAATTTTCTCCGCCCTCACCGGGCACATTGCCCTCATAGACAAATCGCAGGCCTTCTTCAAAACCTATTTC
>JAUWGF010000066.1:0-8526 GCA_030606515.1 Deltaproteobacteria bacterium
AGCGTCCTCATGCCCAGGGATCGGGCCTTGGAAAGGATTGAGCCACTATCAGCACCCTTGACTATCAGTCGCCTTATCTCGTCATCCACCTGGATCAGCTCGTATATACCAGTACGACCGGAAAATCCCGTATTGGCACAATTAGCGCAACCCTTACCCCGCCAGACCTCGGATGGAGCCTGGGTGCTGTCCACCCCAAGGGCCTGGACTACCTCCTCAAAAAAACCAGGCGGCAGATCGTAGGCAGCCCCGCAATGCGGGCAGATCTTTCTGACCAGCCTCTGGGCCATCACTGCAAGTAGACAGGAGGACAAAAGATAAGACTCAACGCCCATCTCCTGCAACCTGGTAATTGCGCTTGCAGCATCGTTTGTGTGGAGGGTAGAAAAAACAAGATGTCCGGTAAGGGCGGACTGTATGGCAATCTCGGCAGTCTCAGCGTCCCGGATCTCTCCGACAAGTATCACATCCGGATCCTGTCTAAGGATGTTGCGAAGGGCAGAGGCAAAGCTCAACCCTATCTTAGGACGGATCTGGATCTGGTTTATCCCATCCAACTGATACTCAACCGGGTCTTCAACTGTTATAATCTTCTTATCCGGGGCATTAATTCGGTTCATAACCCCATAAAGAGTAGTGGTCTTCCCGCTGCCGGTCGGACCGGTGACCAGGACCAATCCATAGGGCCTTGAAATTATCTTTTCAAAATTCCCCAACATATCGGCTGAAATCCCCAAAGTTTCCAGTTCCAGCCGGACCTCCTCCCGGTTGAGGAGCCTGAGCACTACACTCTCCCCAAAGAGGGTCGGCAAAGAAGAGACCCTGATGTCTATCTCTCGTTGCCCCTCGCGGACCTTGATGCGCCCGTCCTGAGGCAAACGCATCTCCGCGATGTTCATCTTGCCCATAAGCTTCAGCCGGGAAGTAATTGCCGGCTGGAGCCTCTTTGAGACCGTCTCGATGTCGTGAAGGACTCCATCTATACGGAACCTCACCTTCAAAAGGTCCCTGAATGGTTCAAAATGTATGTCTGAGGCCTTTACCTCAAGGGCCTGACTGATAATATGGTTTACAAGACGTATCACCGGGGCCTCGGAAGCAAGGTCCCGCAATTGTTCAGGATCTTCCCATAGCTCATCATCAGGACGGGATTCGTCCTCAGAATCCTCACTTCCCAGGTCTACATCGGCTTCATACCATCTGTAAACAGCAGCAAGGATATCCTCTTCACTGGCAAGAAAGGGACGGACCGGCTTCTGATAAATACTTTCAAGAAGTTCTCTCAGGTACAGGTCCTGGGGCGTGGCCATAGCTACGCTGGCTTCTGAGTCATCCATAGATAATGTGACAACCCGCCACTGCCGCATAAGCTGCGGAGACAGCCCATTTATCATAGGCGGCTTGTCAGGGAAATCAGCCGCACTTATTTGGGGAAATCCCAGCCCTGACAGATCCTCTGAATTTGATCCGGCCTCAAAAACCTGAACGCCACTTGCGTTTTGGAGTTTGTTTTTGTCTTTCCTGTTGAGCAAAGACCCCAGGAAAGACCCTACGTTTTGAACATTCACCCAATCACCCAATCACTAAATCACCAAATTCCCTCACTCCCAACTTACTATGTCTGAGTCTTCATCCTCTCCGCCCGGCTCACCGTCACGGCCGTAACTAATAAGATCATAGTCATAGTGTTCTCCGGGAGAACTGTAGACATATTCGTGTCCCCATGGATCCTTTGGAATGGCCTTGGGCAGGTAAGGTCCGGCCCAATTCTCAAGACCTTCCGGCTTATCCCGCAAGGCCAAAAGGCCCTCCTCAGCATCAGGATAACGACTGTTGTCCAGACGAAACTCGTCAAGAGCAGCACCAAAAAGTTCGATCTGGGCCTTTGCGGTCTTTTGTTTGCTCATTCCCAGCTTTCCAAAAAATTTGGGTGCTACCAGGGAAGCTAAAAGCCCGATAATTATTACCACCACAAGGAGTTCAATCAGGGTAAAACCCGAATCCCTGTCAAGACTCTTTACAAAACTGCGGTCATTTAGTCTTTTTCTCAAAAATAACACCTCCGGCGATATCATGCTTTGAAGAATTACTAAATTCACAATTCCTAAATTAGCAGTATCAAGTTTAATAGGACGCAGATTTTCGCAGATATACACAGATAATATTATTGTTTATAAATTTGAAAATCTGTGTTCATCCGTGTCCAAAAATTGAAATTCCTATACTATTAAATTACGGCCCACAGAGACTGCTGTCAAGCAAGATACATACCTCTCTGCATCATCTCGCAACCATAAAGGCCTCTGGGAAACCTGAACTTTCAAGCCGGGTTTCAAAATTCTTGGCTGTATTATACTCAGTGGATGCAAATACCTGCACCCTGTAAAGGGTCTGATCTCCTCTTGGTTGGCGAGAAACAACCACATCCTTATAATATCTGGCCATTTTTCGCCTCAGGGCATGGGCATTGTCCGATTCCAGAAAGGCCCCTACCTGTATATAGAATTTTCCTCTTCTGAAATCAGGATGTGGCTTAAATGCGGCGGGACTTCCAGCTCCAAGTCTGACCTCTCCCAATGCCTCTATCCTCACCTTTGCTGTCCCAGGCCCGATCAACCCCAGCTTCCTGGCTGCTCCATAGCTGAGATCTATAATCCTCTTCTTGGCAAAAGGCCCTCGATCACTGATCCTGGCTACGACTTCCCGGCCATTTTCAAGGTTGAGTACCCTTACATATGTGTTCATCGGCAGCGTACGATGGGCGGCAGTTATAGCATACATATTATATGGCTCACCATTGGCGGTCGGCCTTCCGTGAAATTTCTTTCCATACCAGGATGCATACCCTTCCTCCACAAAACCTTCGGCAGACGGCAAGGGATAGTAAACGTGTCCATTCACCTCGTAGGGACGCTGGGTTGCAGGCAATTCCCGAACGGGTATCTTTGTTGTTGATGGTGGTGGTATATGCCGATGCCCACAACCTGATAAATAAAACAAGAAGGGAAAAACAAGAAAAAAGGCACTAAAACCGATTTTATTATGAAACTTCAGAAACCGCTGGTTCCGGCACGTGCGTGCAGGTTCTGAATCATTTCCGTCTCTAAAGGCGGCTGATATCGACAGCCACAAACATTTCATGGCGAACCTCAAAAATACACAGATAAAAATTTTTTGCCTCTTCTTCTATTCGGTCAATAATAACAGGACCATGACAAAAAAACATAGACGTTCACAGGTTCATGGCTCAGGGGTTCAGGGTTGTTTTCTTTTGATCTCGTAAAAAGTCGGATGTCGAATTATTAATACTTATAATCACCCGACATTACTTACAGCTGCTTTTATTTTTGCGTATTTTGTGCCTTTTTGCAACCATATCACAATTAGAACCGCTTACAAGACTCAAAATTTTGTTCGAGGGCAAAGCGCGGGAATAAAAAAAGGTGGCAGCCCAGGGCCGCCACCTTATATGTCCCTTATAAAGATTGATTAGGGAGTAGTGTCGGAAGAACTGCTGGATGAAGAGTCGGAAGAAGAACCGGTATCCTTTTTGCTTTTTTTATCAGGGCTTGACTCGGACTTTTTTGTATCCGTAATTCCGGTCTTTTTCCCGGCATAATCGGTTACATACCAGCCACTCCCCTTCAAATGAAATGAGGAATGGGAAATAAGCTTGTGCAGATTGCCGCCACAGGATTCGCATGTACTAAGTGGTGCATCAGAAAACTTCTGCCAGTTCTCTATAACTTCTCCACAAGATTCGCACTCATACTCATAAATAGGCATAAACTAACCTCCAATAATTCTACTCAGATGCCCTGCTTACTCAACGTTATTTCCAGATGGACTTGAACCAAAGCATCAAATTGGACATATAATCGACATTCAGTTTTTATTCAACTGTGAATGTGGAAGAAATCGATCAAGGACTGCATCCATACCTCTGACTCTTACAGGTGTCAATATGTCCTGGGTCGCCAGATGGACCTTCTGTTCTTCCTCATTACGGTCATCAAATTCAGGGTGACAAAAATAACGGCTGAATCTCATTATGTGAACAAATTCATGGGTAATCACATATATTAGAAAAGGAAACAGTCTCTCTCTCTTCCCACCGGATGTCTGATCCAGGATATTGTGATCATGGAGGCAAATCCTGTAAAACTTCCGGCTGTCCCTGCCGCTTTG
The DNA here is from genome assembly GCA_030606515.1 of Deltaproteobacteria bacterium. Classification (GTDB taxonomy): domain Bacteria; phylum Desulfobacterota; class Dissulfuribacteria; order Dissulfuribacterales; family UBA3076; genus UBA3076. The sequence goes on from JAUWGF010000066.1 coordinate 4,189, forward strand.
TTTCTGCGTTATGTTTTTTCCATAACGGACAAGATGTGCAAAGGCCTCGCCAGGGTATTCCCATGGACTAACTTCCCTGAGGGTCCTGACTTCATAGGGATTCCTGACCCAGTGGTCGCTGGAGATAGAAAAGTAATCGCTTATTATATCCTCTGAGATAGATATCGCTTCGTCCAGAAGCTTGACATGGTCAGCATGGAAGTACCTTATCTGCATAATCTCTCAGATCTATTTAAAAGAATAATATATCGATATTATGAGGCCCTCATAATTTTCATAAAAATAGTGCTATAGCCATAGCATGTCAAGGAGCAGACTTTACAGCTATACGAACAACGGCACAAATGCGAATTTATTCACATCCACCAGGCCAAGGTCAGTAAGTTTCAGCGCAGGAATAACAGGCAAGGCCAAAAAGCTGAGGGTCATAAAGGGATTTTCCAAGGGACTCCCAAGGTCGGAGGCTGCTGACAGAAGTTTATCCATCTCTTTGCGCACAATCTCAAATGGGGCCTCTGACATGAGGCCTGCAATCGGCAAGGACATTCTTGCCAGCAACTGTTTGTCGGCAATTGCCGCAAATCCGCCACCTGCCTCGATTACCGCATGGACAACAGCAGTCATGTCCGCATCGTTTGTGCCGACTACTATAAGATTGTGAGAGTCGTGGGCTACTGTGCCGGCCAGAGCGCCCTTCTTCAGGCCTATGCCCTTAACAAAACCCAGACCTATGTTGCCTGTAGCGTGATGTCTTTCGATAACCGCCAGTTTGAGGATATCTCGATCCATATCGGCCACAGCAAGACCGTTTCTATGTTTTACAGGCAGTTCCAATGCCTCTGTTACGATCTGCCCTTCAACCACACCGATGGTGCGGACCCGCTCTCCCTGGACCGGGATCTCGAAGCTTAGGCCCTCTGAAACTATATTTACAGAAGAGGAAACATCGTATGTCTTTTGCGGTTCATCAAATAATGCGATGTTGTTTTCAGCCACCAGGCGACCCCTGCTGAAGACCTTTTCCACAGAGAAGTCCTTCAAGTCGTTCAGGATCACCAGGTCGGCACGGTATCCAGGGGCCACGGCACCCCTGTCATAAAGGCGGAATCGTTCCGCCGGGTTCAGGGTTACCATCTGAATGGCAGTAACGGGATTCAATCCCTCCTGCACTGCAAGGCGGACAGAATAGTCCATGTGGCCGAGGTCCATTAAATCTTTTGGATGCCTGTCATCTGTCACAAAGAGACATCGGCGGGCGTTATCAGCCGTAACCACCGGCAATAGTTCAGTCAGGTTGTGTGCAGTGGTTCCCTCGCGGATAAAGAGATACATCCCGGCGCGAAGTTTTTCCAATGCCTCTTCAAGCTGGGTACATTCGTGATCCGAGTTAATGCCGGAAGCTATGTATGCCTGTAGATCACGGCCGGTGAGCCCCGGACAGTGTCCATCAATGGGCAGGCCTCGCTGAGCTGCAATTTCCAACTTGGCCAGAACATCCGGCAGGCGGTAGAGTACGCCTGGAAAGTTCATCATCTCTGCCAGGCCTAATACCCGTGGATGGTCAAAAAGAGGCTCCAGGTCCTGGGCGGAGAGTGCTGCTCCTGCTGTCTCCAGATGGGTGGCAGGAACACAGGAAGATGCCATCACAAAAACCGTGAGGGGCAGCTTTTCGCTGGCCTCCAGCATATAGCGAATACCTTCGAGCCCCAGAACGTTTGCGATTTCGTGAGGATCACAGACAACGGCAGTCGTGCCTCTGGGAACCACAGCTCGGGCGAACTGATAAGGTGAGAGCATTGTGCTCTCAATATGAATGTGGCCGTCAATAAAGCCGGGGCAGACATATTGACCGGAAAGATCTACGACCTTAACTGCTTCGTATCCTTCACCAACGCCTATGATGATTCCTTCAGCTACGGCCACGTCGGCCTGTAGTATCTCGCCGGTAAAAACATTGACCACCTTGCCGTTCTTGAGCAACAGGTCTGCTGTTTCCTCGCCTCGTCCAAAACGGATAATCTTATCTAAAGTTGGATTTATAGTCATTGCTGAACCATCCTATACGACACCAGGTGCCGGCGGAATCTCTGCCAAACTAAGGACCCGTAAAGGAATAATTCCTCGGTTTTGCATTTTGTGTTCTCCAAAATTTCTTTATTTTAAAATTTTCAAGGTACTGCCTATTTTATTAAACAAAAGCAAAAAGTGCATTACTATATTTTGATGATCTCGTAAAAATTTGGATGCCGAATTTTTAATGCCTATAACCACCTTATATTACTGAGAGCGGTTTTTTATTTTTGCGTGTTTTGTGCCTTTTTGCGGCCATATCATGTTTTGCTTTTGCGTTTATGATATAATTCTACATGCTCACAAATACATTTTCTCATATTCCCGGTATAGGCTTGAAAACAGAAAAGCGCCTCTGGGAATCCGGCATACGTTCCTGGTATGATTTTGTCGAACCCTATCCAAATACGTTATCATCCGGAAAGATAGCATCAATCAAAAATCACATAGATTTGTCCCAAAAGCATCTGGCTTATCAGCCGGAATACTTTGCCGGCTTACTGACCCCGGATCAACATTGGCGGCTATTTCCGCATTTTCGTCATTCCACTGCATTTTTGGATATAGAAACAACCGGACTGGATAAATGGGGAGACTCCATCACGACCATTGCCCTGTATGACGGCAGGTCCATTTTTCATTATGTCCAGGGTTACAACCTCGATGCATTCAGAGAAAATATACGGAATTACCAAGTCATTGTGACTTATAATGGGAAATGTTTTGATGTCCCGTTTATTGAAAGCTATCTGGGAATAAGAATCGACCAGGTCCATATTGATCTGCGATATATCTTGAAAAGACTCGGATACTCAGGAGGGCTGAAGGGATGTGAGAGACAATTGGGATTAGACAGAGGGGAGCTTGATGGTGTTGACGGTTATTTCGCCGTACTGCTCTGGGATGAGTTCAAAAAAACCAACAGCCGGAATGCCCTGGAAACGTTACTTGCCTATAATATTATGGATACAGTCAATCTGGAATCCCTGATGGTCATTGCCTACAATTTGCATTTACAGAAAACGCCGTTTTCTCAAAGTCACTGCTTACCTGTTCCGGAAGCTCCGGACATACCATTCAGGGCAGATCCCCGGATAATCAACAAGATCAAAGGGGAATGGGGACCCCCTGTTTCATTCCCTTGAAAAGGAGTCTCATGAAGGAGACTGGCTTCCTTCGATTTACCGAGATCAAGCAGATTCTGGAGATTCTTCGATAGAAGCCTGATATTTTCTCAAGTCAGAGATTATCTCCCTTATCTCTTCTTTGAAGGATTCCGGGGCACTGACAAAACCCCACCCTTTCTGAACCTGGAAAAGACCGTCGTATGCTGTGTCATAATACGATCTCATCCGATGAGGGATATTCCGCTCAGTTAGTATAGATCCCAACAGCTGGGCTTCAATCCCGCTTTCAATGGCAGCGACCTTTATATATTCTTCCATCACGGCATTGGCAAAAGCAGTCGACTTTATTAGTACCTTGCAATTCATGCTGACCCGCAACCCGTCCCCGAATTTTCAGTCAGATTCAAGGCTGTACTATAGTCGAAGTTAAGCGGTAAATCCACGGCAAGTATGAACAGATGTTTAATGAAAAGGCTCAACAGTATATCAATCGGCCTAAGCCTCAACCTCTACCGGATCTGTTTCAGCTACCTGTTCCCTGATTTCCAGCTTGCCCTCTCCCAATAGAGTAGTCTTCAGCCAATCAACAGCAAGACCAAGCATCGCCAGATCGTCTTCTGAAACTTTCTTCTTCCTTTCTTCCGAAACAATGTATACGTTGAGAAATTGGCTGTCGAACACGAAACGACGGAATCGATCCACATTGTAGCAACCCATAAAGAACATCTGAAGCGTTTTTTCAGGAATAGTAACGAATGGACCCAGGGATTTGCGCTTGAGGATCATCTCTGTCCAGCCGAAATTTGCCTCATCGTAGGGAATGATACCCTGGTCTTTACGCCATTCCTTTATTGTGAGTTCCCTGCCGAGATCGTGTCCAAGGCAGTGGCTTTCCTTCACCAGGGCAAAAAAATGTTCATCAGAATTCAGGTCCCTGTTGTGGAACATCCCGGCACTTAAAGGATAGTACCTGCATGTCAGTGGGCGATCCTCATATATGCCGCACCCTGACTCATCCAGAAACGGACAGGTCTTTTCCTCATCTTCCAACATCTTCATTACAGGGATCGGCAGATCTGTTTTCTCAATATATCCAAGGGTTGTATAAATTTGAAGAAATTCATCTGAAGATAGGCCCAGT
>JAUWGF010000160.1:0-4364 GCA_030606515.1 Deltaproteobacteria bacterium
ATTCGCCAACTGGCTGACCCAGGCGGTTAACCACAAAAAAAGTTACCAAAATGGTAAGTAATACCTGTATTGATCCTCCCAGGAGTACTGTTTTCCTGATTCGCAGCAGCTTTTCGAGAGAGAACTCGATTCCGATTGTGAAAAGCAGCAACACAACGCCGACTTCCGCCAGAATTTCAACCTCATGGACCGCCCTTATCAGTCCCAGACCGTAAGGCCCAGCTATTATCCCTGTAACGAGGAATCCAACAATGGCCGGAACCTTGAGCCGATAGCAGACAAAGATGACGGCGACAGACAAACCGAAAATGATGACGATGTCATTTAGCAGCGGTATTCCCATACCAGCGGCCTCCTGTTGCTTAATCGTATTTCCTTTGCCATGGTGCTTTCCGCCCGGATTATCGGTTCACCCCTGATCGTCTTGTCGGACATCCCGCTCAAGTGGCATAAGATTCCGATTATCAAACCCATACGCCCTCAATAGTCTCTCCGCACTTGCTGCATTTTCCGTCAGACAGCAGATTTTCCACTATTCTGAAGCCGATTCTCTTGATGATTTCTGCGCCGCAGGCCGGGCAATAGGAATTCTCTCCGCCCTCACCAGGCACATTGCCCTCATAGACAAATCGCAGGCCTTCCTCAAGGCCTATTTCCCTGGCAAGACGCAAGGTGGCAACCGGAGTAGGCGGCCTATCCAACATTTTGTGGGTGGGATAAAACGCGGTGACATGCCACGGTATTGACGAATCGACCCCTTTAACAAACTTCGCTATGTCCCTCAACTCTTTTGGGGAATCATTCCATCCGGGAATAACCAGGGTTGTAACCTCCACCCATACTCCCAATTCGTGCATCAGACGAACATTATCAAGCACGGGTTGAAGCCTTGCTTTGCAGACATCATGGTAAAATTTATCCGTAAAGGCCTTTATATCAATATTTATTCCATCCAGCACAGAAGCCAGATGCCGGGTCACCTCCGGGGTCATATAGCCATTGCTGACAAAGACGTTCCTCAGCCCCCTCTTTTTGGCCAGAACTGCGCAGTCATAAGCAAGCTCATAAAAGATTGTGGGCTCAACATATGTATAGCTTATACTCTTTGTTCCGTGCAGAACCGCGGCATTTACAATATCCTCCGGGGTCCTGTCTTCCCCTGGTATCTCTCCTTCATGGATGCGTGGATACTGAGAAATTTGCCAGTTTTGGCAGTGCAGACATCTGAAGTTGCACCCCACCGTAGCAATTGAATATGAGATTGAACCCGGCAGAAAGTGAAAAAGGGGTTTCTTCTCAATGGGGTCGGAATTTTCCGAAATTACCTTTCCGTAAACAAGGCTATAGAGCTTGCCGTCCCTGTTCTCACGGACCTTGCAAATTCCCCTTTTCCCCGGCTTGATATGACAATAGTTGTTGCAGAGCCGGCATTGTACCTTTCCTTTGTCCTCAACTGTATAAAAAAGCGCCTCTTTCATATCAAAACTTCTCCTTTTTAATTTACGACCAAACTGATAGCCTTCCCCTTCTTCTGATTTTCGCATTATATCATAAAGCATGAATCCGTCCTACTTGATGAGGGAGGGAGAGCATTATGGCAAGGTACTTAGGTTGTATCTCTTTACGCTTTAATCAGAAACGTCCGAAGAGATTGAATGAACCTACTATTTACAAAAGCTCTAAGGGCAATTAAAAACAGTTAAATTGTATTTTTAATTAAATTCACAAAATGGATCTATAAAAAATGTTAGAAGCTCTGCTCTATCCAAAAAACGTCGCGGTAATCGGGGCCTCGAGGACGCCTGGAAAGGTGGGCTATGAGATAGTAGCCAACCTGATCAATGGCGGTTTTGCCGGTGATATAATACCGGTCAATCCGGCAGCAGACCAGATTCTCGGGCTCAAATGCTACAAAACCCTCAAAGATTATGAAGGAACTGTGGACCTGGGCGTTGTGACCGTTCCCCGGCAGAATGCCATGGCTGCCGCACAGTCCTCTATAGAGGCAGGGGTGAAGGCCTTTGCCGTAATTACTGCTGGGTATAGGGAGACTGGCGAAGAAGGTGTAAAGCTTGAACAGGAGTTGGCAGGTCTCTGCAGATCTCACAATGTGCGACTACTTGGACCTAACTGTCTGGGCATTATGAACACGCATCACCACATGAATGCCTCGTTTGCGGGGATCATGCCTGAATCAGGAGGCATATCAGTCTTTTCCCAATCAGGGGCACTGTGCACTGCCATTGTGGATTCGTCTGTCACAGGACATTTCGGACTTGCAAAGCTCATAAGCCTCGGCAACAAGGCGGATCTGACTGAGGTAGATTTCCTGAAAGCCTTTGCCGAGGATGACAAAACAAAGGTCATTGCCGGATACCTTGAAGATATAGTTTCCGGTGACGAATTTGTGAAGGCAGCGGAAGATGCCTGTTCCATCAAGCCTGTAGTAATTCTCAAGGCCGGGACTACCCCTGCAGGTCTGAAGGCCGCCTCTTCTCACACAGGAGGTCTTGCTGGAGCTGATATGGCCTATGGTGCGGCTTTTAGACGCTCGGGAGTAATCCGGGCAGATAATTTTCAAGCCCTTTTTGACTATGCATCGGCCCTGGCAATGCAGCCCCTTCCCAAGGGTGACCGTGTTCTGATTATTACAAACGCCGGTGGGCCGGGCACAATGGCCGCAGATACTGTAGAAAAATCCGGCATGACCGTCGCGGCCCTAGCCTATAGTACGGCAGCCGCCCTTAAAGGGAAACTTCCAAGGGCATCAAGTACAGGGAATCCAGTGGATGTGCTGGGCGACGCTGATCCGGAAAGATATGCCATTGCATTAAGCACCGCCCAGGACGATGATTCAGTAGACGCCATCATCGTAATCCTGACACCACAGGCCATGACAAAGCCTGCTGAGACCGCAAGGGCCATTGCCGGTTGCATAAGAGCCGATAAGCCTGTTCTCGCGGCATTCATGGGGGGCAAGCATGTAATGCCGGGAAACGAAGAACTGGTTGCTGCCGGACTGCCGGTCTATAACTCACCTGAGCGGGCAGTCGACGCCCTCAAGGCTATGTACGAGTATTCTGTGTGGCGGCGGCGTCCACCGCGGGTAGTGACACGATTCAGGGTTCATCGCCGGCGCGTTGAACGGATTATTGCCCGGCATCTGAGGACCAAAAGGACCCATGTTGGAGATATTAAAGCCAAGCAGATCCTGAGTGCTTATGGCTTCAGAATACCGGAAGGCCACCTGGCAAGCACTACTGACGAGGCAGTAGAAGCTGCGGAGCAAATTGGCTACCCGGTAGCTATAAAAATCGTCTCACCAAATATTATCCATAAAACAGACCTCGGTGGCGTAAAATTACACCTGTCTACGGCTGATGACGTGCGAGACGCATTTGATCTGATGATGCTCAGAATAAACCAGGTTGCACCTGAAGCCCATGTCGAAGGCATTTACGTAGAAAAAATGTTGGCACGGGGCATGGAAGTCATCATAGGCATGAGCCGTGACCCGCAATTTGGTCCGATGCTCATGTTCGGACTTGGGGGCATATTTGTCGAGGTAATGAAAGACGTTACTTTTCATCTGGCCCCTATCACCACAGAAGAGGCGTTTCAGATGCTTAAAAGCACCAGGTCCTATGAGATGCTTAAAGGGACCCGCGGAGAAAAAGGAGTGGATTTTGCCGCAATAGCTAACGGACTTCAACGCATCAGCCAGTTGGTTACGGATTACCCGGAAATTATCGAGCTGGATATCAATCCATTTATTGTCGGAGACATTGGAACAGAACCATTTGTGGCCGATGCCCGAATGACCTTGACTCACCAAGAGACCAAATAATGAACAAACCAAACCAGACAGAATACGACCCAAACTGGCAGGATAAATATAAAGACATGATCGCCACTCCCGGGCAGGCGGTCTCGCACCTGCGGCCCGGACAGCGAATATTTATCGGGACAGGGTGTGGAGAACCGAAAGAACTGGTCAAGGCCCTGACCGACCGCGCATCTAAACTGGCCGACATGGAGATTATCCAACTACTTACCCTGGGCGAGGCCCCTTATGCCCACAAAGAACTTGCCGATTGCTTTCTGGTAAACAGCTTTTTTGTTGCGGAAAATGTCAGGGGGCTTATTCAGGAAGGGCTCGGCAAATATACACCTATCTTTCTTTCAGATATTCCACGGCTTTTCAGTTCAGGTCAGTTACCGCTGGATGCAGCCCTAATACAGGTTACACCTCCGGATGAGCGCGGGAGAGTGAGCCTTGGAGTCTCGGTAGATATTGTCAAAAGTGCTGCGGAAAATGCCTCGCTCGTCATTGCCCAGGTCAACCCTCAGATGCCCAGGACCCT
>JAUWGF010000029.1:0-13521 GCA_030606515.1 Deltaproteobacteria bacterium
AATAAAGAGAAAGGGAAAACGCCTTATTATCTGTCCTGCTGAAAATAAAAATAAACTGGATCGGTTAGAGCCCCATCCTGAATTCATTGTCGGAGATCCTGATGACCTTGTACATATAGACTGGTCCACAGAGTGGAAACCACAATTATGATCTATCTTGATACACATGTTGTGCTTTGGTTATATGCCCGAAAAGGTGAAGGTCTGAGTCCGCGCGCCCGCCGATTAATTGAAGATGAACCAGAAATCGCTATCTCTCCAATGGTCTTACTTGAACTTGATTATTTGTATGAAATTGGCCGCACTACACTTAGTTCAGCGCCTGTTTATGATTATCTTTATCAGCATATTGAAATACAGGTTTGCAAAAAATCTTTCACTGATATAATTCGGATGGCATCAAAGCAAACTTGGACTCGCGACCCATTTGACCGAATTATTACAGCGCAAGCAGCTATTGACCGGAACAGTTTGATTACAAAAGACAAAACAATTAGAAAAAACTATAAAAAAGCGGTTTGGTAGATAGAAAGCAATCGATCGATACCAAGAAGTCAACAACGCCCTGCACTCCCTTCACTGCAAGTGCGCTAATCAAGATGGGATATGATAAGCACAATTTATCAAGAGAATTGACCCCAAGCAACCACTAAAAAGCGTAAATATCAATTGCTTGAATAAGCTATTTACTCGCAATGACAGCTCGCAACCATGGAGTTTTCGTTCAGGCAACTAATTACACAATAATATGCAATTGTTTTCACATTATGAGTATTTTGTTTCATACATATTGTGGCCCGCACTTCTTGCTGACGAGACAACTGCTTGAAATTTAAGGAATACATTTCTGTCAGCCAATTTGGCCTGGTTTTTGCTTTTTATAAACAAGAAGCTATAGATTTTCAGAAAATGAATTTCACAAGGTGAGCCCTTTAAAATGGTCATATTGTCATTGAGAGCGAAGCGAAGCAATCTCATAGGACATGATAATCCGCGAGATTGCTTCGCCTGCCTGTGCGTGTCCGCACGCAGGCAGGTCGCTTCACTTCTTGCAATGACTAAAACAGCAATTATGCAAAGGTCTCATACTGTCACATAATTTTATAAATAAGTAAGGTGAGCTATGACGGATAAAGAGCAAAACAGATCCGAGGTCCATCAGGAACCGACATCGAAAGATATAACCGGAATGAATTCGCGGGGCAAGGATCGCCGGCGGTTTATCAAACGTGCCATTATTGCAGCACCGTTCATTCTGACAGTGGCCAGCCGGCCAGTGTGGGCCTGTAATTGTACCATGTCCGGCCAGTTATCGGGCAACCTCTCAGATCCGGATGGGACATGTGGAGGCGAAGGCTGTTCATGGGTTTACTGGAGAGACAACACTGGTATGTGGCATTACGAATTTCAGCCTGGTTGCGTGTTTGACAGTGTCTTCGAGATGAGCACAACAGTTTTCGGAACGTATACGTTGTCGCAAGTGATTTCAAAAGAAACGCACGGCGTACCTGCATGGAAAAGAGACCTCGGTTGTCAGGCCGTAGCAGCACTGCAAAATGCGGCTACGCGTGTGAGCTACGACTATATGGTTTGCGATCTAATTTATGACGTTAGAACAGCGTTTGACAGTGGCGATAAAGACACCATTGTGGAATTAAAAAACGTTCTCAGGTACCTGAATAATCAGGGGAACTGTCCGTTCTGAATAGCACCATGACTTCTACGAAAGCTGCAAGATGGAAAGTAAATTCGGGATTTCCGTTGCGCTGGCAAAGGTGGGACGATGAGTTTGTCGTCTATAACAGCGGTTCGGGAGATACCCACCTGCTCGATCCCCTGGCCGCCGAAGCATTACAGAACCTTGAACAAGAATCGGCAGACCTTTCGGAGTTGGTAGCGAGGGTTGCGGCATCCCTGGAAATCGAACCTGACACTGATTTTGCCGCCTATCTGGAACAACTCCTTTCTGATTTGTACAAACTGGGTCTTATTGAGAGGGTCCAACAGTGAAGGTATCCACCCTGCCGCCAATCGAGCTGGCTCATCAGCTAAGGCGCCAGGGCGTGAACCTCCGGATCGGCCCGTTTGTTGCCTGTATCAAATCATCCATTCCTGATGTAATAGAAGGCATTCGGCTGCTGTATGCCGATTACCCGCAAGAAATAAACTCAACATTCGTAGATTTTCATGTGCATCTTGCTCCACCCAGGAACCCGCGACGCTGGTTCCGTCCCCAGGTCTTGTTTTTTTTTGATGGGAGTGTTCCGTTCAAACCATTGCCGCTGGACCAGGCATTTCCTCTGTTCGAATGGGGGCTGAATTGGTGTGTGGCAAAGCACATAAACCAGTATCTGATTCTTCATGCCGGCGTTATCGAAAAAGGGGGGCACGCCGTTGTCCTGGCGGCGCCACCAGGCTCCGGCAAAAGCACCCTTTGCGCAGGTCTGGTGGCACGCGGTTGGCGCCTGTTGTCGGATGAGTTGGCCCTGGTTTCCCCGGAAGATGGCAGGCTTATCCCATTGCCCAGGCCGGTGAGCCTGAAGAATGACTCTATCGATGTGATCCGAAGCTTTGCACCGGAGGTGACCATCGGTCGTGAGTCCGCCGACACTACCAAAGGTACGGTCGCACACATGAAAGCGCCGCATGACAGCATAGCGCGAGCCAATGAACATGCGAGGCCGGCCTGGGTGATCTGCCCGAAATACGAGAAAGGGGTGCCGGCGCGCCTTGAGCGGCGACCCAGAGCCCAAGCTTTTATGCATGTAATCAAGAATGCTTTCAATTACAGTGTGCTCGGCGTGAGGGGCTTCCAAACCGCAGCCGCCTTAATCGACGTTTGTGACTGCTATGATTTCACCTATAGCAGTCTCGATGAAGCCATTGATGTTTTTGATGCGCTGGAACCCGGGCAGGATCGATGATCGTGACTTTATTTTCAAATGAACATAGCACTGCTATTGACAGGAGACCTTTGGAAAATGTTCAATTTTGTTCGAGTTCAAGGAAGGCGAAAATTTTAACTGGAGGAATATATTGAATATTTTGAGGATTAAAATTTGAGCCTGACGCAGAAATCGGACAAAATGGGGCGTTTTTCAAAGGTCTCGACAGCCCTTCGCAGGCCTGAGTCCGTAGCCTCTTTGCAGCTTGAGGATTGGGACCTGCTCGTACGGCAGGCCCGGCGGGCGGATTTACTGGCACGTCTTTCTATTTTGCTCGAAAAGCAAGGCTTGCTTAGTGAAGTACCTCCCCAGGCCAGAAAGCATCTGGACTCTGCACGCATTGTCGCAGAAGCCCATGACAGGGCGGTGTGTTGGGAGGTATATCAGATACGTAACGCGCTTGAGGATCTCAATATTCCCGTAATCCTTCTCAAGGGCGCTGCCTATGTTATTGGTGGACTGCCGGCAGGGCGTGGCCGGCTCTTCTATGATGTAGACATCCTTGTGCCCAAGGCCGACCTTGATCGTGTGGAGCAGGCGCTTCGCCGGAAGGGCTGGATGTCGACCCATCTTGATGCCTATGATCAACGCTATTACAGGCAGTGGATGCATGAACTTCCGCCGCTTCGACATATTAAGCGCAAGTCCGTGCTCGATGTGCACCACACAATCCTGCCTGAGACCGCCCGCCTGTCTCCTGATCCCCGTAAGCTTATTGCGGCGGCACAGCCTTTAGACGGTCAGGGGTGCTTGAAAATTTTAGCACCAACCGATATGGTGTTACATAGCGCAACCCACCTTTTCCACGACGGGGAACTTGAGCACGGGTTGCGTGATCTGACCGATCTTGACAGTCTGCTTCGCCACTTTGGGCGCAACCAAGCTTTTTGGGCTGAACTTGTGGAGCGCGCCAGGGAATTGGACCTGATGCGCCCCCTTTATTACGCTTTGCGCTATACGTGCTCCATCCTCGGCACACCGATACCCGGTACGGTGCAGCAAAGCGCCCGCGCCGGTAGTCCTGTCTGGTTTGTACCAGCGCTGATGGATACCGTGTTTACTCGCGCCCTGGCGCCGGACCATCCGAGCTGCGATACACCGTTTACCGGGATTGCGCGCTGGTTTCTGTACGTTCGCTCTCACTACCTGCGGATGCCGTTGCACCTGCTGATCCCACACTTGATCCGCAAAGCGACCGCAAGAGTTCACCCTTCACCGTTTCTCGTTCACCGATAGACAGGGGGCAGCACGGATAACGGTGAATGGGGAATGGTTCCGGGTGGATGCGTGAGAGGAGATTAAGAAGGAGAAAACTATGGACAAGCTATTAGATTTTGCTGGAAACATCGCTGCTGCGCTGGGCATTCTCATATGCCTTGTGGCAGGAGTTACCAGGCTGACCGGAAGCTATTACGTTCTGGGCTACGAGGCCATCACATTATTCATCGGCGGGATTGCATTGATGGTAATGGCATGCCTGGCAAAGCTCCATCGGTTAAGCGCTACCTGACCATCTTTTCCAATCAACTATGAGCCATGAGCTACAACTCATAGGGGCTGGAAAATATTTTGATCTTTTGGACCGATGATGCTAATTTAGTCTAAATTCCGGTCAACCTAAAGGGAGGTAGACAACAATGAAAACATTGTCGCTTTCAGAGGCTAAAATGAAACTGAGTAAGCTCGTTGAAACAGTGAGCACGACCGACGAAGAGATAGTAATCACCAAGAATGGTCGGCGCGCCGCAGTCTTAGTGAGCCCTGACGAGTTTGATAGTTGGAAAGAAACTATTGCGGTTCGTTCTGACGTAGCATTGATGAAGGAAATTAGAAAAGGGCTCGCAGCGCTGAAGAAGAGGAGAGCAAATCTATACACACTTGAGGAATTGTTTCGTGTATAAGCTCCGGGTGCCTGATGACATAGTAGAACTGGTGCGTAGCATGCACCCGCATCTTAAGAAGAAGGTTAAGGCCTCTTTGCAGGCAATCTTATCTGACCCCCCTCTGATTAAGGAATTTTACGATTTACACCTGTCACTTTTTTCTGTCACGTTTTCGGGTTTTTTCACCTCTCATGATGCAGACTATGTAGCTCAAACATGCCGGGGAGATTGACACAATGAGTGGTGAACAAAATACAAACCGATGGCAGAAAAAGTTGTTGATGCTTTCAGCATTTGCCTACCTGTTTTTTGTGATTTACGGCAGCCTTGTTCCATTAAACGTTCGTTCCAGGTCTTTTGAAGAGGCTTGGTCGGCTTTCGTTAATATTCCTTACTTAGAGCTTGGAATTGGATCACGCGCCGACTGGGTCGCCAATATTTTGCTTTTTATTCCACTTGCATTCTTGTGGCAGGGAATCATATGGCCCCTTGGAGGTGCCTTTTATCGATTTCTGAGCGCAATTGGGTTGTGGAGTGCATGCATTCTACTCAGTATTCTGATCGAGTTCATGCAGCTATTTTTTCCGCCACGCACGGTTTCTTTGAACGATATTCTCGCTGAGGGAATAGGCGCCGGTATCGGCATTATTGCCTGGTGGCTGGGTGGACCGGCATTATTGAGATGGCTTTCGAAATGGCGCGCTCAACAAGGGCCATCATCTTTGTTTGAGCGCATACTCTGGGTGTATCTGGCAGGCCTTTTTTTCTATAATCTGATGCCCCTGGATCTTACCATCAGCCCTGTGGAAATATACCACCAATGGAAAGAGGGTCGTGTTGTGCTGATTCCGTTCGGTTTCCCCGTCAAGGATACCGCTCAGTTGATCTATGATCTGACAACCGATATCGTTATATGGGTTCCGGTCGCGGTTTTGTGGGTTTTGTCAGCAAAAAAATCATTAGGCTACATCTGGTTGGCTGTATTGTTATTCGCTGTATTTATAGAGATAAGTCAATTATTTATTTACTCGCGGGTCACTGATGTTACGGATATTCTGATGGCAGCAATAGGCGGATGGGTTGGAGTATGGATAGGGGGGAGACTCAGGAGCAAATTTCTCTTAAAGAAAGAAAGTGATGCGATCAGGCCAACACGATCGCGACACTTTTTTATTGGGTTGGGTGGCGCGGTCTTATGGACAGGAATCCTGATCTTAATTTTCTGGTATCCCTTTGATTTTCATGTGGAACGAAATTTTGTTCTGGAGCGGTTAAGTAGTTTTATAAAGGTGCCATTTGTAGCCTATTACTTTGGGACAGAGTTCCGGGCACTTACCGAGGTTTTTCATAAGATTCTTTTCTTTGTTCCACTGGGGTTTTTGCTGGCTGTCACCGCGTTGCCATCCCGATCAAGCTTATTAATCAATTTGGTGATGGTATTTGCGGTGGCGGCCGTGGCTCTGGGAATCGAATTGGGGCAGGTTGTTTTACCGGATAAAAATCCGGATATGACGGACTGGGTGCTTGAGATGCTGGGCGGCATTTCAGGCTACTGGGGTACGCTGGTTTTGCATGGCCGTTTGTCTGGTTCGCATCCCCGGCAGACAAGCATTTTGTTCTGATACGCTCATTTTCGAGCATTTCAGCAATGATTTTTCGATGTTTTTCTTCTAAGCTCCCATTGCCAAAATGGATACTGGCAAATTCCCATCAAGACGATTAGTGCGATGTGGGCTATACTATATCGCAATATCAATATGAAGCCATGCGACAAATTAGTTCTGTCTTGGCTTAATAAAAACTGCATTGCAGAAAAGATTTTTCCGTATTTATGTACAGCATCTTCCGTTCCGATTTCCAACAAGAGGTATCCGACAGGTACAGAACATATGAAGATCACACAAAGAATCACATATGGCAACCTTCGATTAACAATATTACTGGCCGTTAAAGAGGCTGTGAGGCCGAATATTGCGATCCATGCACATAGAGTAATGCTTGACAACACATCTCCGCCTCGTGCCATTAATTCTGTCAAATTGTCCGTCGATGCCTTACAAACAACCACCCAATGGACAAGAGGTAAGAAAAGAGTTGCGTGGATGAACCAATAAAACATAATGTGAACAGGTAATTTATAATTGGTATGATATGCCTGCACAAGGAGAGCGGCTCCACAAAAGAGAATGGCGAAGGCTGTGAAAAGGGCGGTGAATCGAAAGATTAATTCCCACTCCCACGGCCAGTCGAGGATGGGTGAACCTATTATGTCATCCAAGCTCTCCATTGCGACGCTTCCTCTTAGCAGGAACCACGTAATAACAGCAAGGGCTGCCACAAGGAGTGGAAACAATAGATGTCTTGTCCAACTTTCAACCATGAGCCACGATGATAGCCAGACTGGGGTACCGAATACGATGTACAGAACCAATGAGAACAGGAAAATTGTCACAACAGGGGCGCTACTTGTAAATAGCTCTCGCACATTGTATGGCACAGATTCATGCAAGCTGATAAAAGAAACCAAGGTGGCAACGATAATTAGTTCAATAAAAACAGAGACCACAGTTTTACGGAACATATCGAGATTCTTCATTTAGTTATTTCATCCTTATCCCTTGCCGGGAATGACTAATTCTGCAGAGACATGATAGATTAGTAAAAGCCTCGCTCAGCCACAGTGGAAACCACGTAGCGGTATTTTCCCGAGGCGTCTTTTGGAATCTCATCTACCTGTTCCACGCTTACCCGGACCTCGTCGCCCATTCGCTTCTTAAAACCTTTCACGATGCGATCATTGCCGTTTGATGGATAAAGGTTTTCGTGCACTTTGAGCAGTACTTTCACATAATCAACGGCTTCCTGGATTATTTTGAATTGTACGACGCCTGGTATATCACGAACTACATAGATAACCGAAAGAGCGTGCTGCCATCTGCCGTCAGGGGTGACCACAAAGTCGGTGGTTCGGCCCTGGATCTTTTTCATAATGCTGAGATGACGCCCGCACATACACGGCTTGTCGTCGAATTGGGCCACATCTTCTGTGCGGTACCGTATGAAGGGCATTGCCCGGTTGTCCAGATGAGTCATCACGATTTCTCCGTCTTCACCCGGCCCTACAGGGTGTCCGTCACGGAGATATTCTACGATGACGTTTGGGTCCATTATGTGCATGGCACCTTGGGGGCATTCATGCGAGATAAACCCTCCTTCGCGGCTGCCGTAACCGTCTACCACAGGGATGCCTCCTAATGCTTCAGATATGTTCTCTTTCTGGTGTTCATACAGGACTTCTGCCGTTGAAAAGACCACTTTAATGCCGAGTCTGCTCAGGTCGTAGCCGTGCTGTTTTACCATCCGGCAGAATAGATCGATAGATGAGGGGTATCCAAAGAGACATCCGGGCTTAAATCTTTCTATCCTCTTTACATAGGAATGGAGCTGCGCCGGTGACAACTCAAAGGCGCTTAAAAGAAGCTGGTTGGTGAGCCTGTCACGCAAGTCCTTAATGCGATCCTGTTTGGTAATCTCAAGAGGCGACCCCCACAGATAGACTTCCTTATCTCCAACGTCGATTCCCCACCAGCGGTGAGTAAGGGCGCGGGCTGCCGCGTCATATGCCTGACGACGTCGATCAAAATAAAAGATCAGAGGTTGTCCGGAAGAACCTCCGGTATTGTACCGGTGCAGCCCGCCAGGACAATTGGGCCATGTCATCTCGTGCAGGTTTTCTCGTATTTCCGTCTTTGTTAAGAGGGGTACTATCTTAAGGTCTTCTATGCTCTCCATCTTTACAGGATTGAAACCTGCGTCAATGAAGCGTTTTGCATAGAAAGGAATATTTTTACCGGCGTGTATGAGGAGCGCTTTAAGCTTTTCGAATTGTAACTCATCCAGTTCGGAAGGAGATGACCACTGAAGCTTTTCCAGTTCCTTCAGGTATTTGAAAGTTTTCCGACCGACAATCTTTTCATGAAGTGGAAAAATCAGATGTTTGACCAGTTTTTGGTGCATGTCACGTTACTTTCCTTAGCGTTTTTGGCAGTAAGAATATTTTACCGCAAAGGTCGCAAAGAGACGCAAAGCCGAAAATGGTGGGCATTGCCCACCCTACGAAAGATCAGCCATTTCTTAAGTCTTATTTGCAATACTGTAGGGTGGGCATTGCCCACCATTAAATGGCTGAGTTTATGATCAACGGCAACGTGTTGTTTCTGAGTATTAAGCTGAGTGGCTCAACAGCTCGCCCGATAGGGCGTAAGTTCAATTTTTTTCTTTTTCCCCTTAGCGTTCCTTTGCCTGCCCTGTAAGGAGGAACGACTGTATCGGGGCGTTCTTAGCGGTAAAGCTTTGTTATTCTTTTTCCTCAATCCACAAAAACCCTATGCCACAATTCCAGCATCAACAGAGCCCAGATGTGGGCCGAGTAATCGGTAATCCCCTTTAGATGCCGCTCCCAGATCTTCTCAACTTCGCGATACTCGAAATAGCCGCGATCTCTGGCGCGTCTTGAAAAAAGTGTCTCTTCCACATAACCGCGGAGTTCCCCCCGGAGCCAATCGGAGAGGGGGATGGAGAAACCTTGTTTCTTTCTGTAGAGGATATCTGCCGGAAGGCGGTGTTCGAGAGATTTCTTCAGGATATACTTTGAGATCCTTCCGTTCAATTTGAGTCCGGACGGTATCGTGGCCACGAATTCCATCAGCTCAAAGTCAAGAAAGGGAGAACGGACTTCAAGCGAGTGCGCCATGCTCATGCGATCCACCTTTACCAGGATATCCTCGGCCATATACGTTTTAATATCTATGTAGAGAATGCGCGACAGTAGGTCACAATGCCGTACCTTCTCGAAATGTAGTGCAAAATGGTGTGCCGGGGTATAGTCGCCCAGCTTTCTTTTTAGTTCCGGGCTGTACAGGGCTTGTTTAGTTTCCGGCAAAAACATCGACATATCGCGGAAATACGCCTCTTCATGGGAGTATGATAGATTTGTCAGTAAGAACTTGAGCCTTAGCGGGGGAGGGAGAAAATCATACTTGGGATAAACGCGGCCCAGCGGTCCAAGCAGGCCCCTGCGGAGTGGCAGGGGCACCAGTGAGCGCAATCTGTCCTCCATCATATTATGCCAGTACCGGCGGATATAACCGGCATAGTTCTCATCGCCACCATCACCGGACAGAGCCACGGTAACCACCTGCCGTGCCAATTGTGAGACATAATAGGTGGGAAGTGCTGAAGAGTCACCAAATGGCTCGTCTAGGTGCCAGGCTATCTTCTCAATCACTTCCATGGCGCGTGGCCTGGCCACAAATTCATGATGCTGCGTTTCGTACATACCGGCAACCTGCCGGGCAAAGGCCAATTCGTTGTACCGTTCTTCAGCGAAACCGATGGATGCAGTAATCAGCGGCTCTTCGTTCATCCACGGAGCCATGTGAGCCACGACAGCACTGGAATCAACGCCGCCGCTCAAAAAGGCCCCTAATGGGACGTCGCTTATTAACCGCTTTCGTGTAGCCTCGGCCAACCGCTCATCCAACTGATTTGCCAGATGCCTTTCGTCTTGACTATTCGGGGCAAACCGGAGTTCCCAATAAGACAGGGTCCGCACATGGCCACTTTCCAAAACCAGGTAGTGAGCTGGGGGCAGTTTATAGATATTCTTAAAAATAGTTTTTGGTGACGGAACATAGAGAAAGGCAAGATAATCGTCTATGGCCGTAAGATCGATGTCCCGCTCTACAACAGGGTCGCACAGAAGCGCCTTGAGCTCAGAGGCAAACAGGAGCCGATCCCGATTTACAGTATAGTAAAGCGGTTTTTTGCCAACGCGGTCCCGGGCCATCAAGAGCCTCCTGTGTCTTGCATCCCAAATGGCAAAGGCAAACATACCATTGAGATGCTGGACCAGGTTCTCTCCCCACTCTTCGTAACCATGGACGAGGACCTCCGTATCGCTCCGGGTCCGAAAGAGATGCCCCTTGCTTTGCAACTGCTTACGCAAATCGAGGAAGTTATAAATTTCTCCGTTAAAGACCACCTGGATGGAACCGTCTTCATTCCCCATAGGCTGTCTGCCAGTATCCAGATCGATGATGCTGAGTCGCCGGTGTCCGAGTCCAACGCTACCATTAACATAGTATCCCTCATCATCGGGTCCACGGTGCCGCAGTAGGGCAGTCATTTCTCGAAGCAGGGTACTGTCGACTGATCCTTGTCCGTCAAGATGTATTATGCCGGTGATACCACACATATTAGTTCATAGCTCATAGCTGATAAGCCGAAAATGGTGGGCAATGCCCACCCTACGAAAGATTGGCCATTTCTTAAGTGTTATTTGCAATACTGTAGGGTGGGCATTGCCCACCGTTAAATGGCTGAGTTTATGATCAACGGTAACGTATCCTTTTTGAGTATTAAGCTGGTAGGCATTCACAGGTTCAGGGGTTGCTTTTCTTTTGTTAACCTTCACTAACCCCGAACCCTGAACGGTTACGTTTTTTTTCTTAGCGTTTCTTAGCGTTCCTGGCGGTGAAATATTCATTCGTTGGCATTTCTCCAGGCTACTTCGTCAACAGGAGGGACCGTGATTCTGCATGCCTCCGATGATGCAGGAAGTGCATCGTTCCGGATTTTTGCAGAAATTATTTTCACCTGATTTCGCTCTTTGATCATGATTGAGCCTCTCAACTTCTTTTCCTCCCACGGTGTTCTGACATCGGCCGCCAGGGTGAACTCTGTACCGTCTTTTGCCTGTAATAATACCTCACGCGTAAGGGGAAAACGGCGCCAGCGCAGGACCAGCACGGCCTTTTCTCCTTCTTTCAAAGGTGACTTTAAATGCCATTTTTGTTTGGGTCCACCTGCTGCAAGAAAAATTCCGATTGTTTCTTTCTGCCCTTTCTCAATACCAAGATTCAGGTTTTCGGAAACAATAGATGGCATGAGGCCGTTCTCGCCTGCAATAAATTCGACTTCGATCGTTCCATGTTCAGATAATTTAGTCAGCCTGAGGAGATCTATTTCCCAGCTCTTGCTTCTTTTCTTAGCGACCCTTGTCGCTCTTGGCGGTGAAGTCTTTTCGTCATTTATAGAACCGGTCCGAAAAGAAAGCCGCCCAAAATCTTTCGTCAGATCCGTGCTGTTTCCATAGGGGTCTGTAAGTACAGGCCGGTAGACATAAGTGGTATTGGGTTCAAGATTCCGCAATATCACATAAGGTTGCGTGGAATAAATCGGCCAATGGCTGGTCTGCTCAATGTTTTCGCCTTCTTTTGAATAAAAGACACTAAGCTTGGCTACCTCAGGATCAAGCTTCGTTGAGATAACAGGGATTGTCATAGTTCCCGTATACTTACCCATCGCAGGTTTTAATTTAATAGTAGAGGAATTTCCTTTTTCGCTTTGAGCTTTCAGCTTTGAGCTTTCAGCTAATTTGATCCTTATGTCTTCTTCTTTGGCCACCCTTGGCGGTGTGTCATCCAAAACTGTCTCTGAAAGGTCGGGATGTAAAAGCGGATCTCCCAAAAGCGAAGTAGACCAGTTTGTATAATAGGTGGAGAGCAGAAAACACTCCCCCAGATCCCGCCCTCGAAAAAGGTACCGCAAGAGTATACGATTGTCCCAAAAGGTAGCGTTTGTAATGTGAGGCCCGCCTCCGTATGCCGGACCTCCGCAGGCGCTCATAGTTACCCCCTGATCCACCTGTCGCCAGATGGGAGAAGACCGGCCCATATTCCAGCCGTTTGAGCTGTGAACCGTAAAATCCATCCCTCCGGGATAGAATCCCGAATAGTTGCGGTCGCCCTCATTTTTTGATTCTCCGATTCCATCGACGGCATCTTCCGGAGGACGTCCCAGAAAGGGTATCCCTTGCAGGATCCCTTGCCTCTTGCGCGAGGAAACTACCCTGAAACCAAGGCGCTCCTGTTCATCAGACCCCCACCTGTTTTCCCGCTCTGCTTTTTTGAGTCTTTCAGAGAGACTTTCAAGCTTACCTGTATTTTCAACTGAAAATCTCCCTGTATCCCCCTTTTTCAAAGGGGGACTTAACGTTTTTCCCCCTTTAGTAAAGGGGTGTCTCTTTTTCAAAGGAGGACTTAAGGGTTTCCCCCCTTTAGTAAAGGGGGGTGAGGGGGGATTATTTTCATTGTCCTTTATGTCGCTATGCGACATGTGTGTTTCTTTTTTAAGATGCTCTCGAACGGAACTGTCCATTTCAGGGCGGAGAAATTTTGATGCATAAAGAGAGTAATCAATCAGCCGTTTCGCCTCTCTCGGTCCTTTCCCGTCAATGCGACTCACACCGTATGCAAACAAAAAAGGCGAAATCTTTTTCCTAACTTCCGGGAAAGGCGGGATATTAATAAATCGAACTTCTTTTTTCCTGGCAAGGAATGAATAGGCGTCCGGGTGCATGTAGGGATTCCACCGCCGGCCAACTAGGGGATATCGCATGGCCGTGGTAATACGATAGTTTCTAACCCCCTTATTCGAATCCGGGCCTCCGGGCATATACATTGAAATTACTGGCGCAACAATCTTGCGGACCCAATCGTAAAACAGGGTCTGGAGTCGCTGTTCCAGAGAACCCAGGTCCCCATGATCTCCGGTATTTGAAGTTACCCCTCTTTCGATTCCCAATACCCCTTCGCAGGAAAAAGGCAGACCATGGCAAACTACAATATACA
>JAUWGF010000097.1:0-6771 GCA_030606515.1 Deltaproteobacteria bacterium
CTGGCCTCGGCGGCTCTGCATCTTTTGCCGCATAAGGGATGGGGCGCATCCGGGGCAAAGCAGACCCAGACGTTTTCGTGAATTCTAAAGTCAAAAAGGGCTTTAGGGATCGCTGCATGTATCTCCGTGCCGCCTATGTCAATAGTTGCCTTTAGAGTCTTTCCATTGCTTCTTCTATTTACTATTTTCCCCCTGATTCTATTTAAGTTATTGCCAACAGCTTCATTTACTTTTTTCAAGATAATTCTTTCAGGATGAATGCATAGGCTGATCTCTTTTCCTTTTTCAAAAATAGGATATCTCTTGACTCTGATCTTAAAAGGTTGAGCCAGACATTCATTATTGATGTATACAACGGCTTCATGTTGTTGTATTTTGATTATACGTGCTTTTAAGATGTTTTTGGCCCCTACAAAACGTGCTACAAACTCGGTTTTTGGATGATAAAACAGGTCATGCGGGGCCTCAATTTGCTCTATCTTCCCCTCGTTGAGCACTGAAACACGATCACCCAGAGAAAAGGCTTCGTCCTGATCGTGGGTAACACAGATTGTCGTTATTCCCATTTCTTGCTGAAAATTTTTTAATTCGTGTCCTGTTTTCTCTCTGGCCGGAGCATCCAGGTCACTCATAGGCTCATCGAGTAAAAGTATTTCCGGTTCGGTCACAATGGCCCTGATTAAGGCAACACTTTGTTTTTGGCCTCCGCTCAATTGATGCGGATATTTATTCTTTTCCTTTTCGATGTTTACTCTGGCTAAATAATAGTCAATCTTCCGGGCTATCTCGGTTTCCTTAAGCCTCCTGACCCTGAGTCCGTAAGCAACGTTGTCAAAAACACTTAGATGGGGAAACAGGGCGTAGTCCTGGAAGACAAAACCGATTTTCCTTTTTTCCGGTGGAAGGCCGTTTGCGTTTCGGCCCCCAACCATAATCGTGCCTTTATCCTGTCTCGTAAGGCCTGCTATTACAGACAAGACTGTTGTCTTGCCGGCACCGTTTGGTCCCAGCAGCACATGAAATTCTTCCCTGCTGACCTCCAGGTCCAGATCCTTAAGTGCGGTCCGACCGTTGTAGCTTTTTGAAATTTTTTTCAGCACAATGCCCATTTCATATCCCTTGTGCCTGAGAAACTACTATGACAGCGCGATCTGTCCCCATAACCGCTGACTCAGTCGAAGCGTCATTCCGGCGAAGGCCGGAATCCAGTCAAACAATCATATTGTACAAATCCTGCCAATTCGGATTACTGCTTTCAATTAATTCCAGTTTCCATTTTCGCTTCCATTCTTTCAATCGCTTCTCCCGCTCAATAGCGGATGCCATACTCTCGTGTACTTCATACCAAACCAGTTGATGAACACCGTAGCGTTTGGTAAAACCTTCCACCATATTGTTTTTGTGCTCCCATATCCTCTTGACGAGGTCTGAAGTCACTCCGATATAAAGAGTACCATTTCGTTTGCTTGCCAAAATATAAACCGCAGGCTGTTTGTTCACTGATGCCTCCCCCGGATCGGGGTCCGGGGCAGGCTCTGGATTCCGGCTTTCGCCGGAATGACGAACGAGAAACCCCGCTTTCTTAAGTTAGCGCTTATGCGGTATATCCTCTCACCCGTGATTTGAAAATAAATAGCGAGGTAAAGGAAAACACAATCAGAACCAGGGCAATCGCAACTGAGGAGTCCATCTCGCCTGACATGGCATTCTGATAAATGGCCACAGTCATTGTTTCGGTTTTAAAGGGAACGCAGCCGGCAACCATCGAAGTTGCGCCGAATTCTCCCAAGGCCCTTGCCCAGGTCATAACCATTCCCGCATAGATGCCGTTCTTGGCCAACGGGAGGAGTACTTTTTTAAAAGTATAGAATTTCGATGCCCCCAGGGTTAATGAGGCATTGATTACATTTTGGTTTATTGATTCAAACGCCTCTCTTGCTGATTTTATCAAAAACGGCGTTGAAACAAAAAGCTGAGCAATTATGATTCCTTTTTTAGAAAATATCAGATCAATTCCCTGATTGCTTAAAAGATTACCAAAACCACTGTTCCCGCCCAAAAGGATTAACAGGGCCAACCCTGCAACAAGAGGAGGCATGCAGATAGGAAGATCTATTAACGTATCAATTATCTCCTTGCCCCTGAATTTTTTTACCCCCAACAGATAGGCCGTAGGAACTCCCAGGCACAATGCCAGGAAGACAACTGCCAGCGATGTTTCAAGGCTTATAAGAAAGGAGGACAATACGTAAGGGGATTTAAACTGGTTCGCAAGTTCTCCAAGCGAAGTTGATGTAAACAAAGCGAACATGGGCAACACAATCAGGCATACAAAAATACCTGTGATCAATGAAACAACTATGTCAAATGAGATGCCTTTCATCTATTTTACCACATCGAAACCATAATCCCTGAAGATCCCTTTAGCTTCAGCACTTAAAAGATAATGGATATATTGAGATGCCTCTTCTTTATGTCTTATCATTTGGCAAATCGGAATAATATATGTGGAGATATATTGTTCCGGGATGTCAATAGGCTTTACCTTTCCGGACTGAATTGCATCTGCCTTCCATACAATAGAGGCATCAGCATTATGTTTTTCAATCCACATTACCAGTTGCTTTACTGATATGCCTCTGGCCCTTATATTTATATTTGACTCATTGAGGCCTGCTTTTTTTAATATTACCGCACTTGCCTCACCTATTGCTGTTGCCTTGGCATTCCCTAATACGATTCGGTTGTTATTATCAACAAAGTCGCCAAGAGACTTTATTTTATTGTTCCGTTCAGTAGTGATGATAACCGGAGTATGATAGGCAACCGGGGTATAATCCTTTATATATCTTTTTTCTTTCAGGATCTTTGCCCACTTTTCACTTCCCGGAATAAAGACATCAGGGGTTTGCCCTACCAGTATCTTGTTGCCCAGCCTTCCGCCTCCCTCATAATCGTAGATTACCCTCACGCCATATCTCTCTTCGAATCTCTTGCCTATCTCATCTAAAGGCAACCTCATCCCAGCCCCGGCAAATACAAGGAGTTCCTTGGGCTTGTCCTGGCCAAAAGCAACAGATCCGATTAGGCAGACGAATAATGCTGAAAACATTATAAGCCGCTTGCAAAATCCCATCTTTTGTCCAATGGCCGCGTTGCTCCAGGGCAACTTATTTTGGGATGTCCCCAATAGGTCCTTCATATATTACCGGTTTAATGCCCATCTCTTTTAATTTGGCAGAAGGTACTTCACCTATCTTTGTGATATAGACCTTGCTGCAATCCTTGAGCAGGCCTGATACCTGCGCAAATCTCTCCGGATCAAAGGAATGATCCGGGTCGCCGACAGAATAAGTCACCGTAGGGCGTTCTTCCACGAATGTCATTTTGTCATTCAACTCATAGATCAAAAACCGCTCGGCCTTGCCGAAGTGGTCGTTTACATTTGCCCCGTCTGTTGTAACAACACCAACCCTTGTTTTGGCCATTGCATGCCTCCTTTATCCACACCCCATCCCAGTCCCAATGCATCCTGCCGTATGTGTTAAACTTATACGGCGTCCTTTAAGGCTTTGAATATCCAGGCATTCAAAGACAGCCTCAAGCCCTTCATCAATAAATCCATACATCTCAATTGGCTGGATGCCGGTCTGCTCGAGTATGGCCCTTGGGCTCTCCCCTATGGCGCTTACAAGGACAGCGCGGCAGTCACTGAGCGCTTCCGAAAGCTCAAGCCATCTTTGCCGTCCTGTCCCGGGTGGCGGTGCGGGTCTGGTGTCTACCAGGGTAAATCCGTACTTTTCCTCGCCATAGATCAGAAATTTACTTGCCTCACCCAGATGCTGGTTCACCAGCATTCCTTCCTGGGAGGCCACTGCCACATATGGACGTCTTTCTTCCGGCTTTATGGGAAGCGCTGCACATGCGGCAAGATAACTTCGAAATTCACCTATCCTGTCATGACGGAGCAGTCCAACGGCATCGGCCCGACACCTTGCGCAATGACGCATCTGGGGAACATACTTTTCTGATTCATTTCTGATCCTTGATATAAATTCTCTCGTGGGTTCGGATATATGTTCAAATGGACTCCCCGGAGTGGGCAACATTGGGATACAGTTCAACAGATCAACCCCCAGGCTGCCTATGGTTTTTGCCACCTCAATGATGTGATCATCGTTTTTACCAGGCACTACGATAGTATTTACCTTTACTGTGAAACCCCGTTCCTTGAGCATACGTATTGCTTCAAGCTGGCGGCCTAAAAGCAGCTCAGCCCCCTTTTCTTTTCGGTAAACCACGTTTCCGTCACGGACCCAGGCATATATCCTTGCGCCAATTGCGGGATCAATGGCATTTACAGTCACTGTCACGTTGGTAACGCGAAGCTCGGCCAGGCGATCAATATATGGACACAAGTCCAGCCCATTGGTTGCCAGACAGAGTATCAGGTCCGGGAACTCCTCCCTTGCCAGTTCCAGTGTCTTCATGGTAGCAGCCGGATTGGCAAACGGATCCCCCGGTCCGGCAATACCCGCCACGCTGATCCTTGGCTCTTTTTCAAGGACGATCTTAAGGTATTCAACAGCCTGCCATGGTGAAACGACCTTGCTTGTAACCCCTGGCCGGCTTTCATTAACGCAGTCATATTTACGATTGCAGTAGTTGCATTTTATATTGCATTTTGGGGCCACCGGGAGATGTACCCGTCCGTATTTCCCCTTTACTTTTTTATTAAAACAAGGATGGTGTTCAAGATTCATTTTGCTGCTCCTTAGATTGAATTTTTTCAGCAGAATCACACATATGTATATCCAACAGGAGAATCATCCTGTTTCCTTTCTATAACCGCATTAACTATCCGGTCGAGGAGCGACTGGGCACCTCTGTAGCCGACATGGAGTATGCGCTGTGCCCCGATTCGATCGTGAATTGGGAAGCCGACCCTGATCAGAGGGATATTCAGTTTTCTGGAAAGAGAATAGCCCTTGCTGTGCCCCACAAGGAGATCCGGTTTTAAGGATTCCGCCTCGCTCGCAATATCGAAAAAATCAGCCCCGTCCCGGACAATCGGCGGTTCGGTGATACCCTTGGTTACAGCCTTTATACATTCCCCAAGACGTCCGCTCTTA
Source organism: Deltaproteobacteria bacterium (assembly GCA_030606515.1). GTDB lineage: Bacteria > Desulfobacterota > Dissulfuribacteria > Dissulfuribacterales > UBA3076 > UBA3076. The sequence goes on from JAUWGF010000097.1 coordinate 5,133, forward strand.
CCACCTGATGCGCAGAACACAGGGATGACTCCTATCTCTGAGAGGAGAGAGGTAAGTCCGACAACCAGATCCTCTTCGCCGAAAACAATTGCCCGTTTTCCGAATATGTACTTGTGGGCATCCACATAGGCATCGATGAGACGGCCACGCTCCTGTTCATGTTTCTGATGGATTTTTTTGTCTGAAATCGTCTCCATGGCTGAAAAAAATGCGTCACTTTCCCTGATTCCGATGGGCACGCCTACCTGGCTCAAAAAGACACCATGCCGTGTTGACAGAAGCTCGCCCGCCGTGTGCTCACCCATAAGAGTTCTTCCAAATTCTATGGTTGCCCTTGCGCTGCCCATGGTCTTTATTCCTGATATGGGGGTCCCGCCGCTCGGTATCTTTTCGTAGTCAAGCAGGGCCTGGCCATCCAGGGTCTCGGAGATGTCCGGCAAGACGGTCCCTGAAACTTTGAAATCTTCCAGTATCTCCTTCAGGTAGCGTATGTCCGCAGGGGAAACAAAGCCCGGCAGGAGGTTAACGCCCTCAGCGGCCCCATTTCGTGAAGCCACCTGACCTACCAGGGCCTTTACTGCCTCATGAAAGCCCTCCATATGTGTCCCCGAGTAACTCGGAGTAGAGGCATTTACCAGAAGGGGTCCTGTCTCATTGCTGAACAGGTCTTTCTCCTCCCGACAGAACTCCCTTATGATTCCGGGCACATCGTCACCGATCGTCTCGGTAAGACACGTGGTGGCAATACCGATAATCCCTGCACCGTATTTGGTTATCACGTTTTTCAGGCCCTGCTTCAGGTTGGGACCTCCGCCAAAGACAGCGTGTTTTTCACTCAGGGCCGAAGACGCAATATCCATGGGTTCCCTGAAATGGCTGATGATATAGCGACGCATATAGGTGGCACATCCCTGGGGACCATGGAGAAACGGCACTGCGCCTTCGATTCCCCTGAAGGCCAGGCAGGCCCCGATCGGCTTACAGAGCTTGCATGCGTTGGTTGTGGACACGTAATTGTTCCCTGTCCCTGCCATTTTTCACTCCTTCTGCCGCCCTTCTGGGGACAAATCTCCAAACCGGGCTCATGACTGTATTGTAGATCTCCTGGGCAAGATTGAGTATGCCCACAAAGCCCTCAAGGGCCTCCTTTCGCTCGTGGTTATGGTCGCAAAATCCAACCCCCATCTTGTAGGCAATAGGCCTTTCCTTGACACCGCCTATGAAGATATCCACGTCTTTTTCCTTGATAAAGGTGCAAAGCTCCAAAGGGTTCGTGTCGTCAACAATAATAGTCCCATCGTCGGTGATCTCTTCCAGTTCCTGATAGTCTTCTTTTGTACCGGTCTGGGACCCGACCAATACCACCTTCATATCCAGGAATCTCAGGGTCTTTATCATGGAAAATGCCTTAAAGGCCCCGCCCACATAAATGGCGGCCTTTTTGCCGGAAAGGGCCTTGCGAAATTCCTGAAGCTTTGGATAGAGTATGGAGAGCTCTTCATTGATGAGCCTTTGTGTACGTTTCATTATCTCCGGATCTTTGAAGAAACGAGCTACTGCATAAAGGGACTCGGCCATGTCTTCCAGCCCACAGTAAGAGACCCGGATGTGCGGGATGTCGTAGGCCTCTTCCATCAAC
>JAUWGF010000129.1:0-5645 GCA_030606515.1 Deltaproteobacteria bacterium
AATTCAACATTCACAACTCAACATTTCCCCAAGTAGTGCAGGCATAAGCAGAGTGGTTGTGAATGGACTCGAAGTTTTCCGCCTCAACTGCAAACCATGTAACTCCGGACAACGCTTTAAGACCCTGGCATACGGTCCTTACCACGTCCTCAACAAACATCGGCCTCTCATAGGCCCTTTCCGTGACGAATTTTTCGTCGGGTCTTTTGAGCACTGAATAGACTTCTGAAGAAGACGCCTTTTCCACTTCTGTAATCACGTCCTCAAGCCATAAAAAACGATCAAACCTGACCCACGCCCTCACCTCTCCCCTCTGGTTATGAGCACCGTAATCAGATATCTCTTTTGAGCACGGGCATACAGTAGTAATGGGCACCCTGACCACCAACATCATATCAAATTGATCAGTCATGGTGCCATGGAGACCGCAGCCATATTCCATGAGTCCTGGGGTCTTGGTCACTGGTGCCTGCTTTTCTATGAAATAGGGGAAATCCACCTCAAGATGGGCCTCCTGTGAGTCCAGGCGGTTCTTCATCTCAGTGAGAATCTTGGCAAAGGTCTTAACATTAATTTTCCTGCGATACTCATTCAGGATCTCAACAAAACGGCTCATGTGTGTCCCCTTGAATTGGTGGGGCAAATTCACATACATATTGACACTGGCCACTGTCTGTTGGGTGCCTTTTGCCTTATCAAGGACAGTTATTGGGTAACGGATATTCTTTATGCCCACCCTGCGCAGGGGGATTTGCCGATTGTCAGGCATGTTTTGCACATCCGCAAGGGGAGGAAATTTATTAATCATGTCATCTGCTCCAGTATATTTAAGAGATCCTGGGCTGATTTCCCAAACGTGTGGCCGGCCTTATAGATCGGCACCCCTGCCCTTTCAGCCTCCCTGACCTCGTCTGAGGCAAGAAAGACACCTATGGGCTTGACACCCAAGTTCTTTCGTATGTAGTTCAGGTCTTCCTGGCCATGTACCTGATTGGCCACTATTTCAAGATGATTCATCTTCAAATCTTTTCCCATGGCTAGTATTTTACTCGCGGTCTCAAGGCTTCCTCTATAGGGCTGAATTACTACCAACAGGTGGTCAACACTGGCAATCGTGCCCCGGCCCAGATGTTCAACTCCTGCTTCCATATCAATGACTATGTCCTCATCCTTAGAAAGGAGTAAGGTATTCAAAAGGGTCCTGAGCACTGCATTATCAGCACATGCGCATCCTGCCCCTCCCTGTTGAACGGCCCCGAGCACCATGAGCTTGATGTTTCCTTTCTGTCTCATGAAACGCTCCGGGATGTCGCTTACCCTTGGATTTAACCGGTAAAAAGGGCCGTCTCTCTCGGATCTTTCCTGAATAAGCTCTCGCATCTCAGCTATCGGGCGGATATCCTCTGCCTGCGGAAAATCAAGGGCTCTCGCAAGATGTGGACTTGGATCCGAATCAATGGCAAGCACCTGCCTACCCCTGTCTGCCAAGGCCTGAACAAGAAAGGCACTGATGGTGGTTTTCCCTACGCCGCCTTTGCCGCTTACTGCTATTTTCACAGGATATTCCCCTATTGTAACCGTTCACAGGTTCAGAGTTCACCTTGTTAAATTTCCCGAAGGGAACCCTATTTAACAGGGTGAACCGTTCAGGGTTACCTTTCAGATACCACGAATCAATGGTTTAAGTTTTTGCTCAACACTGAACCTCTGAACCTTGAACCCGTGAATGGTTACAGATCTTTTTTAATGCTGTAACCAGGATCTCACAGTACTAAATGCCAAAAAAATCTCCAAGTATATCTATCAGCAAATCACTCTTTGGGCGAAAAGGGCTGCTTTCTATTAACCATAAGAACCATTTGAGCCTTTCCAGTCATATGTCGTTATAGTATTATGTATCCGAAAGTATTGAAACATCAAATATGGTGCGTGTTTAATAAAACGCCCTTAGACTAAAACTTAAGAAAGACCAAGTAAGAATGTCCCATAAAACCAAATCAAGGGCCGAAAATAATAATTCAGATCAGAAAGGGGCCTTCTTTCAGGAAATACTGGGACTTTTTCTCCTGGCAGGTGCAGTATTCGCCTGCGCTTCTTTACTGAGCTATTCCCCTGATGACCCCTCTCTTAGCCATTATGAGCTTAAAGGTTCCACCAACTGGATGGGGCCTGTAGGAGCCAACTTGGCAGCCTTTCTTATGGAGACGCTGGGGCTTGCTTCATGGTGGATACCGGTAATCCTTACAGCTATGGCGTGTTCCTTGATCCTTTCAAAGAAAGATCGACTCCCTTCGTTCCCATTGTTGATCTTTGGCTGGACAGCCATGCTTCTGGCCACAAGCATGGCCTTTGCCCTATCGTCTACGACTGGTCAAGGCCCGACTGTTATGCCTAATGCTGCAAGCGGGGGAATTGTAGGTCTCAGCCTTACTGGTTTTCTTATTAACTGGATCGGAGAATGGGGAACCATATTGTCCGGAGTGGTCCTGTTCATCACCGGCCTATTGGCTGCAACCACCTTTTCCCTGGCAAATATCTGGCCGGCCATCTCTTCAATCAAAAAGCGCGGTCTTTTTCAACGAACCAGGGTTCAAAAGCCCCTTGGTCAGAACATGAAACAGACCTCAGCAAAAGACGCCCACCTTGAAGGCCCTGTACTGGATATCCCCAAGATTACCGAATCTCGGAGAAATTCAAGCGAAAAGGGACAGGATGTCAAGGGGCAGGAGCAATCAAAGTTTCAAATAAGCCCGGTCGCAGGGGACTTTTCTTTGCCGCCCTTGACCTTACTGAATGACCCACCGGAAGAAAATGAGGAAATAGACAAAGAGGTCTATCTCTCCAATGCCCGGTTACTTGAGAAAAAACTCCTGGACTTTGGAGTTGCCGGAAACGTTGTAGAGATATGCCCCGGACCGGTTGTTACAATGTACGAATATTCGCCTGCTCCAGGGATTAAGATCAACAAGGTGTCCTCCCTTGCTGATGACCTGGCCCTGGCCCTCAGGACCCACAGCGTCCGGATAGTTGCCCCTATTCCCGGCAAGGCGGTTATCGGTATCGAGCTGGCAAACACAACCAGGCATATAATCTATTTAAAGGAGATCCTTTCGAGCAATATTTTTCAAAAAACCGGAGGAAGACTCCTTCTGACTCTTGGACAGGATATTGTGGGTCAGCCTGTGGTTACAGACCTTACCAAAATGCCGCATTTGCTGATCGCCGGCGCTACAGGTACTGGAAAGAGTGTAGGGCTTAATGCCTTGATTTGCTCTCTTCTCTATAACCATCACCCGGACAGTCTAAGGTTCCTTATGATAGACCCCAAGAGGATAGAGCTTTCCCTCTACGACGGGATTCCTCACCTTTTACATCCGGTTGTAAGCGAGCCCAAGGAGGCTACAAGGGCCTTGAGGTGGGCGGTGATGGAGATGGAACGTCGCTATCAGCTCCTTGAAGAGGCCCAGGCAAGAAACCTTCAGGGATACAACAAAACCGCCGAAGAGCCTCTTCCCTACCTGATAATCATCATAGACGAGCTGGCAGACCTGATGATAGTCTCTTCCAAGGAAGTGGAGTCAGCAATCACACGTCTTGCCCAGATGGCAAGAGCTGCAGGAATTCATCTCATCGTGGCCACTCAGAGGCCGTCAGTTGATGTACTTACAGGCCTTATTAAGGCAAATTTCCCTGCCAGGATCTCCTTTAAGGTCTCATCCAAGGTGGATTCCCGGACCATATTGGACATAATGGGAGCTGAAAGGCTCCTTGGAATGGGGGACATGCTCTTTCTGCCTCCAGGGTCTTCCGCCCTGGAGCGCATCCACGGGGCCTATGTATCTGAAAAGGAAATAGTCCGGGTTGTGGAGTTCCTTAAGGCCCAGGGTGAGCCCGATTATGATCAGACGGTGGTTGAACCCATCCCCGGAGAAGAGGATTCTGAAACATCAGGTCCCGGCGGGGAATCGGTTGACGATAAATATGACGAGGCCGTTGAGATCGTTACCCAGACCGGCCAGGCATCCATATCCATGCTCCAGCGCAGGCTGCGTGTGGGCTACAACCGGGCAGCCAGAATGATAGAACAGATGGAGCATGATGGAGTGGTGAGCCCCACAGACAACATGGGACGCAGACACGTTCTTGTCCGCAAGTACGAATAATCTCATGCATGCCGAACTCATCATCAACGTCACCCACTGGGAAACAAGAGTCGCCTTATTGGAGAATGGCTCTGCTGTGGAATTCCACGTAGAGCGGGTAGCCGAGCGTGGATATGTGGGAAATATCTACAAAGGACGTGTTGTAAGGGTCCTTCCGGGGATGCAGGCTGCCTTTGTAAACATTGGGCTCGAACGTACGGCCTTTTTATATGTTACGGATGTCTACGATCACCTTTCTGAGTTTGAATTGATGCTTGGTAGGAGCGAGGACGAGGAAAATTATTTAGCACATTTTACTGCTGAGGAAGAACACCCCCTGCACTACACCCCGCCACCTTTCAGGATAGAGGACCTGCTTCACGAAAGTCAGGAAATCCTGGTCCGGGTAGCCAAGGATCCTCTGGGAAGCAAGGGCGCCAGGGTCACTTCCCACATCTCACTCCCAGGAAGACACCTGGTGCTCATGCCGACTATGAACCACATGGGGATCTCTCGAAGGATCGAAGACGAGTCTGAGCGTAAACGTCTAAAAGAGATAATAGATTCACTGCGTCCAAATGGTTTTGGATTTATAGCTAGAACAGCAAGTGAAGGCGCTACTGTGGAAAACATCCAGGCCGAGATGGAATTCCTCCTTCACCTCTGGACAAATATCCAAAAAAGGGCTGAAAGCCTTCACTGCCCGAGTCTTGTCTATGAAGACTTGGATATCACCCTCAGGGTAGTAAGGGACCTGTTTACGTGTGATGTGCAACGGCTGGTGGTTGACTCAAGGCCGGCCTATGAGCGTATTCTGGCCTTTATTGAGACCTTTGCCCTTCACCTTCGGCCCAGCGTTGAACTCTACGAGCAGTCAATGCCTATCTTTGATGCCTTTGGCATTGAAGTGGAGTTGTCAAAGGCCCTTCGTAAAAAGGTGTGGCTGAAATCCGGTGGATACATACTCATAGAGACCACTGAGGCACTCATAGCCATAGACGTCAACACAGGGAAATACGTAGGGAAACGTCACCTGGAGGACACTATTCTTAAGACAAACCTTGAAGCGGCCAAGGAGATCGCCTATCAGCTCCGCCTCAGAAACATGGGCGGTCTAATCATAATCGACTTTATAGATATGGAAAATGCCGCAAACAGAGAAGATGTGTTTAAAACCCTCAAAGAGGCCATTAAAAAGGACAGGAGCAAGACCAATATCCTGCGAATATCAGAAATCGGCCTCATCCAGATGACCAGAAAGCGAAACAGGGAAAACCTGCACCAGGTACTCTGCGAACCATGCTTTTACTGTGACGGGGCCGGGGAACTCAAATCCAAAAGGACCCTGTGTTACGAAATTTTCCGCCGGATACAGCGAGAGACAATACATGATGACAGCACCGGCATACATGTCCTTGTCCATCCCAAGATAGGAGAAATGCTCTTTAAGGAAGAGGCCCACAATGTGGAACTATTGGAAAAGTCCCTTGAGAGGGAAATCAC
>JAUWGF010000102.1:0-6664 GCA_030606515.1 Deltaproteobacteria bacterium
AAATTCATTCACGAAATGCGCATCTGCCTAAAATTTGTTCGATGCTGGACGTTCGATGTTCGATGTTCGACGCTCGTCTTTTAACATGAACCTTTGAACCCTGAACCCTGAACCTTTGAACCCTGAACCCTGAACGGTGAACTTTGAACCTATGAACGCTTACCTATTTACCAATGCACGAATAATAGATCCGTCCCAAAACAGGGATTTTACCGGTGACCTTCTGGTAAGAGATGGAATCATAGCGGCTGCTGGGGAATCCCTTGACGTTCCGCAAGATGCCAAGGTCCTTGACCTGAAGGGGAAATGGCTTGTGCCGGGGTTGTTGGACATGCATGTTCATCTGCGGGAGCCCGGGGAGGAATATAAGGAGACTATTGAATCCGGCACGGCTGCCGCTGTTGCCGGTGGTTTTACAGCAGTGGCGTGCATGCCCAATACCCAACCGGCCAATGACTCTGCAGGCATCACCAGATTCATACTGGAAAAGGCCCAAAGTTCCGCCAGGGCAAGGGTCTATCCGATTGCAGCCATCACTTTGGGGCAAAAAGGGGAGCAGTTGACAGAATTCGGAGACCTCCTCAATGCCGGTGCAATAGCCTTCTCAGATGATGGCCTGCCTGTAAAAAATGCGGCAGTAATGCGCCAGGCCCTTGAATATGCCCGGAACTTCAATGCACTTATCATATCCCACTCCGAGGAGCTTGACCTCTCCAGGGGAGGTGTAATGAATGAGGGCCGGGTATCTACTATTCTAGGTCTTAAGGGAATTCCTGCAGCGGCTGAAGAAATTGCCGTATTCAGGGATGTAGCCCTGGCTGAGTTGACCGGGGGCCGTCTCCACATTGCCCACGTGAGCACAAAAGGTTCAGTTGAAATAGTCCGCCAGGCCAAGAGCAGGGGTGTACAGGTCACTGCAGAGACTGCGCCCCACTACTTTAGTCTCACAGAAGAAGCAGTATTTGGTTACAACACATTTGCCAAAATGAGTCCGCCCCTCCGCACCGAGAAGGACCGCCTGGCAGTTATCGAGGGCCTGAAAGACGGCGCTATAGATGCTATTGTCACGGACCACGCTCCCCACAGCGTACTTGAAAAGGAATGCGAGTTTCAAATGGCTGCAAACGGGATCATAGGCCTTGAAACCGCCATTCCTCTCACGCTGAATCTCGTAAGAGACGGCTATATTTCAGCGTCTCAAATGATCAGATGTATGTCCATTTCCCCCTCCAAGATCCTGGGTGTGCCGGAAGGAAGTCTGAAGGATGGAAATTCTGCAGATATATGTATCATAGATCCGGAGGTAATTTTTACCTTAACCCGCGAGTCTCTTCACTCCTTGAGTTACAACAGCCCATTTCTAGGAAAAGATCTCCAAGGTAAAGCCATTCTCACTCTTGTTGACGGCCGCCCGGTATTCGACCCTACAGGACTGCTCCCTTGAATCCGGTTTGATCACACTTGATGTCTTCGTAAAAAAAGTCCAATATGTCTCTTAATTGTCATTCCTGCGAAAGCAGGAATCCAGTTATTTCAAGTTATTATGGACTCCCGCTTTCGCGGGAGTGACTCGATCTTGACTTTTTACAAGACCATCACATTCAACATCTTTCTCAATTCTGTCGATAAGTACGGCGAAGGGCAATTGTTCACCCCCATCTAGCAGTCGGCCAAGGTGTATGAATGGTCACGTCGGAGGTTTTATATGAGTTCTGTGCATCCTGAAGATCTTTTCACAGAGGCGACGGATAGCCCAAGTGCTGCCAGACCCAAAATCCTGATAGTTGATGACGACCAAAGCCTCAGGGAGTTTCTGGAGATACTCCTTGCCAAGGAAGGCTACAATGTATGCTCCGCGCCCAATGGGGAAAAGGCCCTTCGACTCATGGGCAGGGAAAATGTATCCCTAGTCATAAGTGACGTAAGGATGCCGGACATAGATGGGATGACTTTACTGAAAGAAATCAAGGCCAAGCACGCAGATATCCCTGTAATACTGGTTACTGCCTTTGCCTCCTTGGACACCGCAATGGCGGCAATGAAAGAGGGGGCCTGGGACTATCTTACCAAGCCCTTTCGGATAGAAGAAATCAGGGAGGTTGTGGGAAAAGCCCTTGAAACAAGACCAAAGGCCCAGTCCTTGATCAGAGATACTACTGACAAGATTTACAAGCTTGACAATATGTTGACCAAAAGCCCGGTCATGCTCAAAATATTCCAGCTAATACCCAGGATAGCATCCAGTCCTTCCAGTGTGCTCATATCCGGTGAAAGTGGTACAGGGAAAGAGCTTGCTGCGCAAGCCATTCATAACCTTGGAGTCCGCAAGGACAAGCCCTTTGTAGTTATTAACTGCGGCGGCATCCCGGAGAACCTCCTTGAAAGCGAGTTGTTCGGCCATAGCAAAGGGGCCTTTACGGGTGCTGATCGTGGAAAACAAGGTCTTTTTGCCGTAGCCAATCAAGGCACCATCTTTCTTGATGAAATCGGAGAACTGCCCATGACCCTCCAGGTCAAACTGTTGAGAGTCGTGCAACAGAAGTCCTTTACATCTCTTGGCGACACCAAAGAGATTAAGGTAGATGTGAGAATATTGGCAGCCACCAACCGTGACCTGGAAAAGGAGGTAATAGCCGGGCGATTCAGGGAAGACCTGTACTACAGACTGAACGTGATTCAAATTCATATGCCACCATTAAGAGAACGTCCTGAAGACATTCCCCTCATGGTCCAGTATTTTCTGGACAAGTATTCCAAAAAACAAAATAAGGCTGTACAGGGCATATCCAGCTTTGCCATGGAGGCATTGCAGAAATACTCGTTCCCTGGAAACGTGAGAGAACTGGAAAATATCATCGAAAGGAGTGCGGCCCTTGCCACCTCAAATCTTCTGCTTCCTGAAAGCCTGTCTCTGGCTGAGTTCAAGCAGCAAAAAACCGCCGAATCCAGCCCCTTTTCTTACGAACCGTGCCTGGGGCCTGAAGGTTTAGACCTTGAGCAGTTCCTCAGCCATATAGAAAAAACTCTCCTAAGAAAGGCGCTTGAGAGGGCAAACGGGGTTAAGACCGAAGCTGCCGGCATCCTCGGCCTTAACTTCAGGTCCTTTAGATATCGTCTGTCAAAGTATGCCCTCTAAGAACTCAAATGGCGGCCTATTTTATTGTATAACTGCAGGCCGCCTAACTATCCTGGTCCTGCTGCTCTGCAGCACCTATCTCCTACCCGGATATTTTGCCGATGCTTTTGGCAAAGTGACCGAGCTGTCTATAATCCTGGGAGGGGCATTTCTTCTCACTGCCGTTTATATCGTATGGTACAAAAAGAGGGGCCTGAATAAATGGCTCCTCTATATCCAGACAGTTCTAGATGTCATCCTGGTAAATCTTGCCGTATTTTGGACCGGTGGGCCTGAAAGCCCTCTTGTCTTCTTATATCCTATTACCATCCTCACCGCATGTATTCTTGGCAGTCAAAAGGAAGGCGCTATATCGACCTTCCTGTGCACCATCAGCTATGCTGCCTTTTTCTGGCTCTGTGAAATACCGGAAGACAAATCAGATGATGCCATATACATATTCTTTATCACCATGGCGGCCTTTAACATCATTGCATTTTTAGGAATTGTCCTTGCAAAACGTCTTCATTACACAGAAAAGAGGCTTTCAGACACCAAAGTGGATCTTCGCCGTATGGAGGAAATTCATCGCCATCTTGTAGACAGCATCCAGTCAGGTCTGATTACAGTAGATGAAAAAGGGAATATAACTTTCTTTAATCAGACGGCTATTAAGATCCTCGGACAGAAAATCATTAACGGATACGGGCAGCCCCTACAAGAATTCTGGCCAACCGGGACACAGCTACTGGAGAAATTCAGGAGCGGCGGAGAAGGAAAACGGCAGGAAGTGAGCCATACAAATCCCCACGGCTTACCCGGATTCCTCGGGACATCCACTTTTTTGTTAAAAGGCCACAAGGAGCAACACCTTGGATACGGAATAATCTTTCAAGACATTACAGAGATAAAGGCAAGGAAAGAGCGCCTTCAGCGCACGGATCGTCTTGCCGCCCTTGGTGAGATGGCAGCAGGACTTGCCCATGAGATAAGAAATCCCCTGGCATCCCTGTCCGGGGCAGCCCAGTTTCTGGAAGAGTCAGCACTGTTGCAGCCTGAGGAAAGAAGACTACTGCAGATTATTGGTAAAGAGAGCGACCGTCTGAATGATATTACAAAGTCTTTTCTTCTCTATGCCAAACCAGAGGAAAAAAAGATTCAAAACATATCTCTAGTTGAAGAAATAGAGTCGGTTCTGTCCCTGATGAAACAAAGGAAAAAACTCCCAGAAGCCGATGTCAAAATAGATGTCCCGGCCAATCTCCAATTCGAGGTAGACCCATCTCAATTCAAACAGGTCCTTCTGAACCTCTTGCTGAATGCCTATCAGGCCCTGCCGCATAAAGACGGAAGAATATCAATCAAGGGAACGACAAAAGGGGGGGATCACCTGGTTCTTAAAATCTCAGACAACGGAACCGGCATAAGACCTGAGGATCTTTCAAAAGTGTTCAATCCTTTCTTCACCACCCGGCCGGATGGAACAGGATTAGGCCTGGCAATAGTCCATAGGCTCGTTCATGAATGGAATGGTGATATTACAGTGGATTCTGAGCAGGGCAAGGGCTCTACCTTTACTCTGCATCTTCCTAAACGTATGAAGGGTGTTGAAAACTAAATGGATATGCAGGCCGGCAAGGAGCCGGCCTGCAGGTATAAGGTTTTAAGCGTTCACATGGCACCACATCTGCTTTGTTGTCGGGCACTTGAAGTACAGGGAGTACGTCTGCGTACCCTCCGCCTCGCATCTGCAGCACCCTGTAAACGCTTACAGGTTATTTCCTCCAAACCCACTCGGTCTTGAGGTCTATCTTCTTTTCCTCACTGAAGAATAGAACCTTATCATCATTTTTGAATTCACCAAAGGGCACATACCACAGCTTGACGTCCACCAAAAGCTCATCTGCAGTAAGTTCCCTGGTCTTCTTACCGTCTTTTTCTACATCAGCATATGGGAACGGTATCTCAAAGACTTCCTTAACCTTCTTCAGAGGCGGTATACAGGTATCTCTGAGCAAACCGCACTTCTCATAGGGTCCTCTTCCCATCTCTGCCCCCACACCAAAACGTCCGGGGTAAGGCATGTAGATAACCTGATCATTATAGACTTGCTTCCCATCCATTGTTTTCGCGGTCACATCCAGGACCAGCCGGTTGGGAGTAGGTCACCCGTCAGGTATGGCATGCCCCGACTTATTGTAAATCTCCACATTAATTACACCAAGAGGAATAATACCTTCTGGCTTGTCTTTGCGCCAGAAGTGGGCCATGGCCTCCACTTCGATGTCAAAGGCCATCTTGATCATGGTCTCATTCCGGTAGGCTTGCATGTCGTGGCCCAGACCGGATTTGGCCATATGGCATTCCTGACAGGTGTCGTGCCCGCCTTCAGGGATATAGGCAAAGAGGTAGCTGCCGTACAAAGTGGCACATTGTGAGGGCTCATCCAGCTCAAAATTTGGTCCCTCACCGTGACACTGACCACAGAATATGGATTCATTCAAGGCCGGGGCCTTACCCATTTTGGTAAAGTCAGGGTGATCATGTTCACCTTCCTGGAATGCATAAATTGTATCCGGCTGGGGATAGCCATGCTGCCATTTGTGGATAATGGCCTTCTTGTTATGGCACACCATACAACCGATATTCAGGCTTGCTATCTTTTCCTCAAGTTCATCGGCCAGGTCATCATCATCTTCGGCGTATGCCTTCATCCAGTCTCTGATGGTCTTGACTATCTCCCTAGCCACATCATCCGTTGCCTCATCCAGTTGAGGCAGGTGGCATTTGGCACACATCATGAGGTGACGGACTTCGACATCATCATCCGTCTTGACACCGGAATAAGGGAACAACTTCAGACCCATGTCTATGCTAGTTAGTACCGTCGGAGCCGTCCGTGGAGTACCCAGGATGGAAACGGCGTGAAGGGAATTCTCCCACTGTTCGTATTTCTCTTCGTGACACTCCTGGCAAGAACTCGAATCATAGCGAGCAGCGAGTTCTGCGATGGTCTTGGCCTTGGGAACCTCCGCAGGCTTTGTGCCACAAAGTCCATAAGAGGACCAGACACAGCTCACCAAAAACAAAAATGTTACAATCCTCAAAACTCCCATAAATACCTCCTTTCTGTTAATAACGGATTGGATAAATTATGCAGTGAAACTTGAAATTGGGAAAAACACAAAGATGTAGATGCGTTACCTAATTTCAAATTTCAAATTTCAAGTTTCGACATCGGCATTCAATTCGATAATACACATTTTTTCGAAAAAAGTGTAAACTGGTGAATGATGGATGCCAAAAAATATTTATCAAATACCCAAGTATAAACTGTTCAGGTATTCTGTTTATCAATACATAGAGCCTGATAAATAGACAGAGACTATCATAACTCAAAAGAGACGTCAAAAAAAATGTATCAAAAAAGTATCAAGCCTGATTACACTGCAAAAAGTCCTGAAACAGGATTCCGCTCAAAATACCCAAGATGTACCCCTTTTATAGATAACTGAGCAATATGGCTGAAAAATCAGTAAAAACACCCTC
>JAUWGF010000090.1:0-7052 GCA_030606515.1 Deltaproteobacteria bacterium
TGAGAAAGATCCAAATATATTGTATAAATTGGCAACGTCCCCTATTACATTCAGAAACAGCGTTATTTGATGCCCTGCTTTTCCGAATCGCTCGAAAAAGCAATTTCTTATCACCTCACCTAAGTGTGGTTTTAAGCCCACCTTCCATCACCATGATAAGGATATGCGTGAAGGTTATACCGGACTCACCACCCGGTACGGGAGAAAAGAGCATAGACTACAAACGTGAGACCAAACACCAGATACTAGATGTTGATCCTTGTACGGACAACAGTCAACCTCATAAGGGACCTTTAATGGAACTACTATTTGTTAATAAGGCTTAATAACAATAAATATTAATGTTACGGCACATCTGATTTATGGAGCTCACTTCGAGAACGGGAGTGGAAAATGAAGCGCATACCTGAATCACAATTTTAGCGAAAGAGCAATGCTAGTCCCACAGGCGAATGTCATGATCAAGTATCATTTTGCCCGCTGAATTTTTTTTGCGAATCAGTGAATATTGGCGAAGATCAGGAAATTTCAGGGGGTTGACATTTGTCAAGCTCTATTGTAATTGAAATACAGTTATAGGATTTAGCCCCATTCACCAAAATAATAGAATAGTCCAATAATGGGTTTAGCGGAAGAGTCCGTGAATCATAAACGGAGATGGAGGCAATCTTGGAATTCTTGATTCCAAAAAAGGCTGTGGGGACGAATGGGCGAAAACCCCAAAATTGTGAACTCGCTATCATTTGTAAAATCAGCACCTTATATTATGAAAGGAGAAATTCGGTTATGAAAAAGGTAAGTAGCTCAAAAAGGGTTTTTCTAGGTTTATTTGTATCATTATGGCTATTAGCTGGGTTTAGCGTTGCTTGCTGGGCACAGAATCCTGGTGTCTTGGTTATTGCCCATGGAAGCCCAAGCGAAGCCTGGAATCAACCTGTTAGGGATACAGTGGCGCAGGTAAGTTTAGCCTATCCCGTAGAATTGGCCTTTTTGGAGTTTGTCCCCGATGAAGGGGTTCAGGATGCCGTGGATAGATTAGAAGCTCAAGGTGTAGATGAAATTATTGTTGCTGTTGTTTGCTTTATTTCTTCTCATAGTAGCCATATCGAGGAAATAAAGTATATCCTGGGGCTTCTATATGACGAGGATGTAGTTGATGAAGAAGCATTAGCCGAAGAAGGGCTATTTCCGATTGAAAGTGATGCGGAGTTCATTTTAACCAGTGCGTTGGATGATCATCCTATAATTGCCCACGTCCTCTGCGACAGGGCAAGAGAGTTAAGCACAAATCCCAGTGAAGAGATTGTGGTAATTACCGGTCATGGGGCTGCTGGAGAAAATTTGGCCAAATGGAGTGAGAATATGGAGTCACTGGCTGCCCGCATGAAATGGGAGCTTGGGGTAAAGGATGTAAGGCATTCATATGTATTTCCAGGGAGGGAGCCATACTTAAGGGATGTAGTGGAGAATGCCGCTTCAGAGGCAGAAGTAATAGTAATTCCCCTGATGATTTCTGAAGGCTTCTTCACCGACATGTATATTCCTATGCAACTTACAGGGCTTTCTTATATGTACAATGGTGAGGCGCTGGCACCGCATCCCGGGTTTGCCAGGTGGATAGAACTCAGCGCGCTTAAAGCTTTGGTAGAACTGCCGCCAATCTTGATAGACAGTGAAGAGATAACGCTGGCTGAAGTACGAGAAGCCGAGCCCTTATGTTGCTGCAGAGTAGCTACATTCCGGGTATGTCAGGAGGCATTTAATCTCCTTTGGGAAGACGAAATACCGCAAAGTGATGATACTTACGTTATATCTTCTCATCCTTCAGGAGGTCACAAGGAGGCATTTAACTATATTACCGGAGCAGTTAGTAGAAGTAATTATGAGTTAGATATACCAGAAGGCACCAGCGCAGCAAAACTAACCATGGAAAATTACACGTATGGGTTTATCAGGAAGCCTACTGGTGCTGCAACTACACTTCATATGAAACGGGAGGTATTTCCGGAAAGCTTTCTGGAATTCAGAAACTGGATCAGGCCAATGAAAAAAGCAGGCACTGCTACGCCGGCTCAGATAAAGGCGTTTATGAGCGCCAAACAGCACTTCATTGACAGGATAATAACAGCAGAAGACCCGTTTTATGAAATTGAGGTAGACGTGGATGTTAAGCCCGGTAGTTTCCCTAATTCCATCAACCTTAAGAGTAAAGGCAAGATTCCTGTAGCCGTTCTGAGCGACCCGGATTTCGATGCGACTGCCATTGACCCAGGTACCGTGGTATTTGCCAACATATGTCCACTTCCCATTGGAGAATCCCTCGAAGATGTGAACGGCGATGGGCTACTGGACGTAGTGTTCCACTTTGAGACACAGGATGTGAACTTAAAGCTTGACGATACGGAAGGCTGCCTGAGCGGCAAGACGCTTAGCGGGGAGAAGTTCTGGGGTTGCGATAGCGTCCGCATCATTAAGTAGTGTGTGACCGAAAACCTGAGGAACGAACGATGAAGCAATCCCCTTATTTTCAGGAGATTGCTTCGGTCGTACCTCTCTCGCAATGACAGGAAAACCGTGGAAAGCACGGACATAGGGGACGTTGCCAATTTATACAACTTAAGGTATGTATGCTGTATGGTGAAAGTGAATGGGATTCCGGACAGCAGCGATCTGGTTTAAACCTGCCCAAAGATTTGACTAAACTGAAGTAAACTTCATAATAGTCTTGACTATCCATACGGTGAAACACTGGCTGCAGATTCTGGAAAATCTGTATATTATTTTTCCGGCGGCGCTTCATTATCTCAGGGACAAAGAAAAACATGAAGTAGATTTTCTCCCTGTTATTGACAACAGACCGGTAAAAATGATTGAAGTAAAAGTGAGTGATGATAAATTTTCTCCATCATTATTGCGTTTTCAGAACTTTTTAAAAGATACAGCGCCAGTCCAGATCGTTTATAATTTGAAACGAAAAAAGTCTAAGGCCCTGGCAAATATGCAGCCTGTTCATGAATTTTTAAGGGATCTGCGATTGATGGATAAGCACTAACCGGATGCCAGCGGGCTATAAATCCCTGGGCACGGCCATCATACGTTCAACAGCCTTGAGGGCCTTTAAACGAATCGGTTCGGGCACAATAATCACTGGCCCTTCTGTTTGAAGTGCCTGCAACACCTCCTTCAGTCCTGTTTTTTTCATGTCTATGCAGACCATCTCAGGAGAAGCAGCGTAAAATTTCTTCCCTGGGTCTTGCTTCTTCAGCGTATGTAAAAGCCCTATCTCTGTGGCAACAATGAATTCCTTTGCCTTGGATTCTGCTGCAAAGGTCAGCATGCCGCTGGTGCTTCTTACCGCGTCCGCCATGTCCAGCACCTCTGGAGGGCACTCGGGATGGGCCATAAGCAGAGCCTCGGGATGGGCGGCTTTTGCCTCCTTGACCCGGGCAACTGTGAGATCATCGTGAATTGGACAGTAACCAAGCCAGTAATGGACTTTTTGATCTGTATGTCTCTGTACCCACATTGCCAGATTCTTGTCCGGGGTCATAAGGACCTCAGGGGTCTTTAAGGATTTAACGACCTGCACAGCATTAGCTGAAGTGCAGCAGATGTCGCTTTCTGCCTTTACTTCGGCTGTAGAATTCACATATGTGACCACAGGCACGCCCGGATACTTTGCTTTCTCAGCCATCAACTCCGCGGCGTTCAGCATATCCGCCATACCACAGCCTGCCTCTTTTACAGGCAGTATCACTTTTTTATCCGGACAAACAATGGCCGCAGTCTCAGCCATAAAACGGACTCCGCAAAATATTATGGTATCGGCTTCGGTCTCTGAGGCCTGGATACTCAGGGCCAGAGAATCCCCGGTAAGGTCCGCAACATCCTGGACCTCCGCCACCTGGTAATTGTGAGCAAGAATGATGGCGTTTTTCTCCTGTGCCAATGCACGGATTTCTCCAGCTAAACTTTCATTGGACATTTTGTTCTCCTGATTGTAGGCGTTCAAAGGTTCAAGGGTTCTAGGTTCAGGGTTCAAGGGTTCTATGTTCAAGGTTCACCGTTCAAGGTTATTTTTCTTTAAATTCAGAATCCATTCAGAACTCACGAATCAACGGCTTAGATTTTCCGTAAACTCCGAACCATGAACCTCTGAACCCCTGAACGGTTACTCCTGATCTTGGTCATCTGTACGGTAAATTTCCACACCTGGAGGTGGAACAAACCGGAAAAGATCGTTAGAAAGGCCTTTATTAACCTTGACATTGCTGAATACAAGATGTGTCCTACCACCTAACTGGTCTTCCAGCCACATCTCCTTTACCAGATAGGTATCAGGATCTACGATAATCCATATGGTGCATACCTGCGGTACCGGATTCCTTGGGGTAAGCTTCAGCACCCACCTGGCATCCGGTTGGCCTTCTACTGGATGCTCTACAATAAAATAACGCTTGAGGTCACCTTTTCCAAAAAAAAAGGCTTTGCTTATCTCAGTAGAAAGTAATTGATCCCTGGGAAGCACCATTACCTGGTTGGCTTCCTCCTCATACACATATACCTCTTTCCCGCTGGTGACAATAAGCTGCGGTTCCGGTTGACTGTATTCCCAGCGCATCTGGTGCGGACGATTGAAATAGACCTTTCCTTCTGCCTTGAGACCCTCTGAAGAACCGGCAGCAAACGTCTCTTGCTCGAAGTTAGAGGTAATATCAGTGGTGGTTTCGTATTTTTTCTGTAACAGGGACACAAGATCTTTTCCACGATCTGAAAGCCCTACTGCCAGGGACTTCGAAACAAAAGTAAATACCATAACTATAAGTAACAAAAGGTAAAATAAACGCACATTGTGCATAATTAGGCCTCCATTCGGCTACAAAACAATACCTTGTCTGGATACTAAAGTATTTTTTCAGGTTCATCCAGCCTTGTTTTTTCGTGTTTTCGTACCTTCGTGTTTTCGTGATTGATTTTGAGTAATTAATTTTCATGCTCAGGGGTTCGGATTGCGTTTCCATTCACAAAATGTTATCAATTTTACATTATGATAGCCTTTGATTTGCGTTGCGATCAAGATCATACCTTTGAAGCCTGGTTTCAGGATGGAGAGGCGTTTGAGACACAGAAGGAAAAGGGTCTGCTGACTTGTCCTGTCTGTGGCAGTAATAATGTCCAGAAAACCCCCTCTGCAGTTGCAGTATGCACCAGGTCCGTCGGCAAAGACGGCGACACCTCGGAAGCGGCCTTGAATGAGATGCTGAATAAGATCTACACTGTGGTGAAAAAAAATACAGAAGACGTAGGGACGGCATTTGCGCAAGAGGCCCTCAAGATACATTACGGTGTGACTGAAAACCGTAACATAAGGGGTGTTGCTACACCAGAGGAAGAAAAAACTCTGAAGGAAGAAGGAATTTCCTTTATGAAAATACCAGTACAGGAAAAAACCTCTACAAAGGGTCATTGAAGCGACCATGGATATAACAAAAAAGGTTCTACTCCGTGTAGAACATGGAAGACTGGTGGAAATGGAATACCAGGTCAGGCTATCCTCGGGAAAAGTAGTGGATTCCTCTGAAAACTCGGGGGGACCGGTAACCTTTGTATGCGGAAAGGGTAATTTCCCAAAACCTGTTGAGGAAAATATTGTCGGGCTTGCTCCTGGAGAAAAAAAGGTAATATTTGTCCCTCCAAACTACACCTATGGGCGCTATGATCCCGAGAAGGTATCACTGGTGGCTGTCGAAAGGGTTACAGGGGAAGTGGAAGTGGGCAAGGTAGTCAAGGCCCCTGACGAATTTGGCTTAAGACAACCAGCTATTGTCAAGTCCATCTGGGAAAGCGCCATGATGTTGGACTTTAACCATCCCCTGGCCGGCAAGACCCTGCATTTTGAAGTATTTGTAAAAGACGTGCGCATTACCACGACGCAAAAGGATAATTAACCGTCCACACCACCTTCCCTCCCCATTGATTGGGTGGAGGTAACTTCAAGCTATGGAAAAAGCCCTTAAAGAAGCGGGACTCTTTGAAATATACGAAAAGGTCCTGTCCAGCACTCGCCTAAGTGCTGAAGATGGAGAACTGCTCTTCTCCACTACTCATCTGCCGGCCCTTGGTTATCTGGCTAATCTGGTAAGAGAAAGGCTTAACGGAAACAGGGCCTATTACATCTATAATCAGCACATAAACTATTCTAATATCTGCATAAATCTGTGTAAATTCTGTGCCTTTGGAAAGGAAAAGACCCACCCGGAGGCCTACGAGATGTCCATAGAAGAGATAGTTTCCAAAATAAGGGAGAGGCATGCCGAACCCGTCACAGAGGTACACATTGTCGGCGGCCTGCACCCGGATCTCCCTTATGGGTATTATATTGACATGCTGAAGGCCATAAAGGCCGAAAGACCTGAGATCCATATCCAGGCCTTTACCTGTGTAGAGATAGCCCATCTGGCAGCCATTTCTGGTCAGTCAATTGCCGAGACATTGGAAGGTCTTATGCAAGCCGGCCTGGGGTCCATTCCCGGAGGTGGAGCAGAGGTCTTCAGCACCAGAATACGGGAAAAGCTCTGCCCTGGTAAGCTTCCCGGGAAGGACTGGCTGGAAGTTGCTAAAACCGCCCATAGAGCAGGTCTCAGGACCAATGCCACCATGCTCTACGGCCATATTGAGACAATATCTGAACGGATAGAGCATCTGCTGGCCCTGAGAGAGGCCCAGGACGAGACAGGCGGATTTCTGTGCTACATTCCCCTTGCTTTTCACCCCAAGAATACAAAGCTGGAATACCTGTCATCCACAGGCGGGGTGGATGATCTTAAGAGTATTGCCGTATCACGACTCCTTCTGGATAACTTTTCACATATCAAGGCCTACTGGGTAATGCTCGGGCCAAAGGTTGCACAAATCGCCCTGTCCTTTGGTGCGGACGATCTGGACGGGACTGTGCTGGAAGAAAAGATTACGCACATGGCCGGGGCAGACACCTCCCAGGCCATGACCCGCAGTGAGATCGAGCACCTTATCCGACAGGCAGGGAGAAAGCC
>JAUWGF010000069.1:0-8234 GCA_030606515.1 Deltaproteobacteria bacterium
AGGGAAAGTGCCACAGAAAATATACCGCCGGGCCTTTGCCCGGTAAGGGTGAAAAGGTGAGGTAAGAGCTCACCAGCTGCGGCGGTGACGTTGCAGGCTTGGTAAACCCCACCCGTAGCAAGACCAAATAGAGGAGCGCCTGAGAGTGGCCCGCTCGAAGCTCCCGGGTAGGTTGCGTGAGGTGTCGAGCAATCGACATCCCAGATGAATGATCACCACCTTGGATCGCACAAGGGAACAGAACCCGGCTTATGACGGTCTCCACCGGCTCTTTTTATTGATGATTGTTGATTTAATGAAAGAAAAAAAGGCTTCGAAGGCCGTCACACTCGCTGATCTGCAGAACAAAAAAGCCTCAGGTGAAAAAATCACCATGCTTACGGCCTACGATTACAGTATGGCCAGAGTAATAGATGAAGCCGGTTTGGATATAGTTCTGGTGGGTGATTCTCTGGGCATGGTGGCCCTGGGTTATGACTCCACAGTGCCGGTCACAATGGAGGAAATGATCCACCACTGCAATGCGGTCCGGCGAGGAGTTAATAGAGCACTGCTGATTGGAGACATGCCTTACCTGTCATACCAGGTCTCCAAAAAAGAGGCGGTGAGAAACGCAGGCCTGTTTCTTAAGAAATCCGGATGCCACGGCGTCAAGCTGGAAGGTGGCTCTTACATGGCCTCTACCATTGAGAGAATTGTCAAAGCGGGCATTTCTGTCATGGGACATATAGGCCTCACTCCCCAAACAGCAATAGCGCTTGGTGGATACAAAGTACAGGGCAGAGACCTGGAATCGGCAAGAAAGCTAATTAAGGATGCCAGGGCAGTGGCTGATGCAGGGGCCTTTTCACTTGTCTTGGAGTGCATTCCGTCTGCTCTTGCAAAAATAATTACCGAGATAGTCCCCATCCCTACCATAGGTATCGGAGCAGGCCCACACTGCGATGGCCAGGTCCTAGTAACTAACGACCTGCTCGGGCTTTTTGAAAAATTTACACCGAGCTTTGTAAAACGCTATGCAAACCTCGCCCCGAAGATCAAGGAAGCCCTAGACGACTTCATTGATGAAGTAACAAACGGTGCATTCCCCAGGCCGGAGCACAGTTTTGGAGGCGGCGAGGAGCTTTTGGAAGAGCTTAAGACTGAAAACAGATAATTTATTAGTAACTATTCAGGTTGAAGGCTGAAGGATTTCAAGCATTTTACAACGATCGAACAGAGATGAATCCTCTAAAGTAATACTTCAATCTCGTCAGCCAACTCAAATGCCCGCAGCTTTGTGTGATCACGCATGATTTGTCCCTATTAGCCTTCTACCTTCAGTCTATCCACCTGAATAGTTACAAAAATTCTATCCCCAGTCCACAGGAATGCGTACTACTTTTCCAGCTTTGTTCCTGAAAAGCAGATAGCCTTTTTTGTATCCGTAAAGGAATAAATCCCTGGTAATGGCCACGTCCTTACTGCAATATTCGAGGATTTCCTTGATCTTTCCCTGCTTCCACCACTTAAGGGCCTGCATACCATCGGCAGTCTTCTGTGTACCGAGAGTGACGCCTGCCAGGTGATCCAGGGAAAGCCTGTAGCCGAGTCTTGTGTAAACATTTTCCAGAATATCCAGGGTTGGCAGGCCCCAGAAATCCAAATCGCTGTAAGCAGAGAGCACCTTGTAATCAAAACGTTTCAGATTGAAGCCTATAATCAGAGGCAATTCAGATAAGTGTTCAATCAACTTGGAGATATCAGGCTCCCGGAATTCCAGAAAGGCGTCCCTCTCGGAGTCAAAGAGAACGGCACAGCTTACCCTCATCAGATCCGCCCTGTGCCATCCTCCGACTTCCTGGGCGGAAAGCTGTGTCTCAAGATCAAAGACACCAAATCGGGGAATTGAACCAGGAGCTTTTTCGAGCTTTTGCCTCTCTTCTTTCGCCCCTTGCTCCTTTTCCTTCTTCCTCTTGCCCCATGCTCCCTGCTCCCTGCCCTCTGCCCTGCTTTCTATAATATCCCTTAACACAAAAATAGCGGCCATCTTATCTATTGGCCGGTTGCCGGAGCCGCACTTGGGGGAATGCACACAGGAAGGACACCCCTGCTCACAGGGGCAACTCTCAATGACCTTTAAGGTCTTCTGTAAAAGCTCCTCTGCCTTTTTAAAGGCCTGGCGGCTGAGGCCAACCCCCCCTGGTACCCCATCGTAAACAAAGACCGCGGCTTTTCGAACCTGCGGGTGATAGGGAGTGGATATGCCGCCCAGATCGTTTCTGTCAGTCAGGACCAGAAGAGGTAATATTCCAATAGCAGCATGTTCAAGGGCATGGATTCCACCCATGAAATGCATATAGGCCTTTTCTGTTGCCTTCCGGACTTCATCTGGGATCTCTATCCAGAGACCCTCTGTCTCAAAGACCTGGGGCGGAAGATCCAGAGGTACGATATTCAATAGACGCTGTCCTCTTACATGCTTTTTCTCATACCCGGTGATCCGGTCTGTGATCCTGAGTCGTCCAAGAGACACACTGGTCCCATACACCCCCTTTTCCCCGAATACCTCCAGTATCTCAGTGGTCTTGTTGCCCCTTACCCGTGTAAAATAATCCACTTTGGCAGGTGACACCTCAACGGTGCGGGTCTCAATGTCAAGCCGGTCAACCACGTAGCTTTCACCCCTGTGCAGATAAACCGCGCCGGGATGAGTCTCACGACAGGCCCTGAACCCGTCAATCGCCCCTATGGTGCGGCCGTCATTCCTGGAGACTATCTGAAAAGTCTGACCAACGCCCCTCAGATTAATACCCCTTTGGGGATATTTGCGGGCAGAATAGAGTTCTTTTCCATTTTCGCTCCTCAGGAGTTTTCCCTTGGACTCAAGTTTAGAGATGGCCTTTGCAACCTCTCTTTCCTTGAGTAACGTTTCATCTGTTCGAATTGTGACCTCTGATGCGGCACATTCCAGGTGCCTGGCCACAATCACAGGGTTCTCAGGATTTAATACCGCAGATTCAGGAGGTCGCTTGAGAAAATCTTCGGGATTTCGCATAAAGTACTGGTCAAGTGCGTCCTCCTGGGCAATGAGCACAAGGGCTGAATCCTGCAGGCTGCGCCCTACCCTGCCGCCCCTTTGCCATGTGGCCATGACTGTGCCCGGATAGCCAACGAGCAAACAGAGATCCAGCGAACCTATGTCAATACCCAGCTCAAGGGCACTCGTTGAGATCACTGCCAGGAGTTCGCCGCTTGAGAGTTTCCTTTCAATCTCTCTTCTCTCCTCAGGCAGATAACCGGCCCTGTACGCACTTATGCAATTGGCCATAGAACCTGTCCTCTGACTTACCCAGATATTGATCAGCTCGGCAAGCTTCCTGGACTGGGTATAGACTATGGTTTTCAGGCCACGGTGAAGGGCAGCCCGGAGCAATTTAATCGCTGTCTGTGCAGCCCCATCTTCAGGATTAATGAAAATCACATGTTTCCTGCCATGAGGGGCACTGTTTTTGGTCACAGCCTGCACATCAAGCCCGGACAGCTTGGAAGTAAGCTCGGAAGGATTTCCAACCGTAGCAGAGCAAAACACCAGGATGGGACTGACTCCGTAATGGGCGCAGACCCTGTTCATCCTGCGAAAAACCCAGGCCATGTGAGAGCCCATGACGCCCCTGTATGTATGAACTTCGTCTATTACCACGTGGGTAAGGCCCTGCCAGAAGGTAGCCCACTTTTCATGATGGGCCAGAAGAGATAGGTGGAGCATCTCAGGATTGGTTAAAAGCACATTTGGTGGCAGTTCCCTTAATCGCCTTCTTTTCCAGGCAGAAGTATCTCCATCGTAAGTGGCACATGTAGGGGCCCGCTCCCTGTCAAGGCAGGCAGTCAATTCCCTGAATGCCTTCATCTGATCCTGGGCAAGGGCCTTTAACGGAAAAAGATACAGTGCGCGGCTTAGTGGATCTTCCAGGATCTGTTCAATCACAGGGAGGTTATATACCATGGTCTTTCCGCTGGCTGTCGGTGTGGATACCACTACATGCCGGCCGGAGCGTACAAGGTCAATAGCCGAGACCTGGTGGGAATATAGGCGGGAGATGCCGCTGCTTTCAAGAAGCACTTGCATCTCATCGGACCAGGGCCTTCCAGGACTGTTGAAACAGGCCTCTGTGGCAGAAACCTCCTTGTGAAACACCACCTGGCGTCCCAGTCCGGGAGATGCCTTGAGGGACCTGACGTACTCTCCTATCCTGTTTTTGCACTTCATGCTATATTAAAGAGAGCCTGTCTTCATAAGCGCTAAGTTGTTTTGTAAACGTTCACAGGTTACATTAAAAGATGAACGTCGAACATCGAACATCGAACGTCCAACGTCGAATGAAAAACAAATATCCAATACCGAACATTCAACGGCTATTTCTGTATACTCGAGCAGCCTTTCTTCCAGGTCATAAGAAGTCTGTTTCTTCATCTTTTCCCATTCAACATTCGATGTTGGACGTTCGATGTTCGATGTTCATTAGTCCATCCGGTGCAAAAATAGCTTAGCGCTTACGGGACTATCTCCCTGGTTACTCTCCCCTTGCAAGCAATAGAGAAGAGAACTATCATTCTCGCAGCACTATATACCACGACACAAAAAATTGTCTCTCTGCGTTTTCTGCGGTGAACGGTAATAAGAGGTAAAACCAATGATCATAATCTTAAAGCCTGGTATCGACCCCAATGGCACTGAAATGTCCCAAATAATGAACTACGTTCATCAATTTCCCGATATTAAGCCCAGGATTTCAGATGTGAAGGGCGCCATCCGGGTAGTGACGGAAGTTTACCTGATTGGTCCTACTCATGACATACCCTCTGAGACCCTGGAGCGTATGCCTGGTGTGGAAAAAGTAATAAGGGTCTCAAGTAAATATCGCTTGATAGGCCGCCATGGCGGACAGCTGGATCAGATCGGCTTTGAGTATAATGGGATTGCATTTAACCAGGACTGCCTTCATATCTTCATCGGACTCTGTGCTGTAGATACCCCTGAGCACGTAGAAATAATCTTCAGAAACCTTCAGAGACTGAATATTACTACCGCCCGCATGGGTGCCTACAAACCACGAACCAGCCCTTATGACTTCCAGGGTCATGGGAAATCATGTCTGCCCTGGGTCTTTGAACTTGCCGGGAAATACGGCATAAAGATGGTGGCCATGGAGGTACTCAGGGCCATACATATCGAAGAAATCAAGGACGCCCTGGAACAGGCCGGACATCCCACAGGAGTGATGCTGCAGACAGGTACAAGAAATGCCCAGAACTTTGAGCTTCTCAAGGCAGTGGGATCTCAGCATGAGTTCCCTGTACTGTACAAACGGGGTATGGGACTCAGCCTGGAAGAGTCATTAAACGCGTGCGAGTATATTGCCAGTGAGGGGAACCGCAATATCGTAATATGTTTGCGGGGAATTAAAACCAGAATGGGAGAACCCCATCGTAACCTTGTGGACTTTACCCATGTTCCGGTTGTGAAGAGACTGACCAGGCTCCCTGTATGTATTGACCCGACCCATTCCGTCGGCTCCAAGGACCGCGCACCTGACGGCCTGCTCGACATCTTTCACGCTACGGCCCAGGGTGTGATTGCCGGGGCAAACATGATTCTGGTGGAATGCCATCCCAAGCCGGAAGTTGCCCTGTGCGACGGACCACAGGCCCTTACAATGCAGGAGATTGATCACTTCATTGCAGACGTAGAAATTGTACGGCGTGCTTACGAGGAAAGAAAGGCCTTGGCGGGATGAGTTTCCCCCAAAACCCACTTCTTAATACTCTCAAAGACAATCTCCCTTTTAATCGGCTTTGTCATATAATCATCCATACCTGCTTCAAGACACATTTCCCTGTCGCCCTTCATTGCGTAAGCGGTTATGGCAACGATCGGAACACGTTCCGATCGAATTGAATGCTGAAAGCTCAAAGCTGAAAGTTCGTCGGAAGAAGCTCCATCTTTTGCTTTGAGCTTTGAGCTTTGAGCTTTGAGCTGTTCTTCTCTTTTTCGGATTGCTTTTGTTGCTTCAATTCCATCCATTTCCGGCATCTGAATATCCATAAAGATCAGGTCAAAAGCATCGGGAGATTGCGTATATTTTTCAAAACCCTCCCGGCCGTTATTGGCCACCTCCACCAAATACCCGGCCTTGGTCAGTATCATCTCTGCCAGTTTCTGGTTTACAGGGTTGTCTTCCACTAACAGGATACGCACAGAATGCTTTATCTCCTCACGAACCGAATATTGGGTAAGGATTTTCTGTCTTGCAACATCATGCTTTTTGTCTTTTTTGTCTTCCCTTTCTCCTAATATTCTCTCCAACATCTGATACAGCTTCTCTTTCCGAACCGGCTTGTTTAGAAACCCATCAAATCCTGCGTCTTCACTTTTCTTGGCTTCCCGCTCCATCAATGAAGATAAGGCAAGCAGGGGAATTCGGGTTGCGAGTTGCGAGTTGCGGGTTGCGGGTTGGTCTTCATATTTTCGAATTGCCTGTGCCATTTCATATCCGCTTATGCCGGGCATCTTGATATCAATTACGCACAAATCAAACGGATCTTCAGCCTCCAGGGCCTTTTGCAAAGTTGGTACAACTTCTTCACTATTTCTAAGAGCCACTACACGCATTCCGACTGACCCTAAAACGTGTGTTAATATATCCAGGTTGGCCTGGTTATCATCGACAGTAAGGACTTTCTTGCCGGAGAGGGACGCCGGGGTGAATTTTTTGAATTCTTTATCTTCACCTTTCCCGAACCATGCGGTAAAGTGTAAGATACTTCCAGGACCATGGGATTGTTGATTGGCAGGGCTTTCCGCCCACACTTCTCCACCCATCAGTTCTGATATCTGTTTACATATCGATAGACCCAGACCTGTGCCTCCATACATTCTCGCAATGGAACCATCAGCCTGATGAAAAGGCATGAAAATAGTGGACAATTTATCTTTCGGGATGCCGATGCCTGTATCCCTCATTGTTGCATGGAGTTTTATCTGTTCATCTTTTTCTTCTTCAACATCAAGAGAGAGTTCAATCTCTCCTGACTCTGTAAATTTTCGAGCATTGCTCATCAAATTAGTTAGAAGCTGACGAAACCTTCCCGGATCTCCGTTTACCAATAAGGGAAGATTGTCCCCGATACGGCACAGGATCTCGATCGGTTTTGATCCAACCTTGGGGCGGGTCAGTTCACAGACTTCATAAGCAAGAAGTTCCGGATCAAAATCAATCTCCTCAAAATTCAATTCTCCTGCCTCGATTTTGGAGAAATCAAGGATATCATTGATCAAGGAGATTAATGCCTCACCGCTCTTCTTAATAGTCTGTGCATATTCGATCTGGTTTTCATCCAAATCAGTATCAAGCAGCATGTCAGTGAAACCATAGACTGCGTTCATTGGAGTGCGAATCTCGTGACTCATGTTGGCCAGGAACTTGCTTTTGGCCTTGTTTGCCGTCTTGGCTTGCTTGGCCATCTCGTTGGCCCTGGCAATCGCCTGTTCGAGCTTTTTATTGACTTCCACCAGTTCCAGGTTCACAGCTTCGGAATCTTTTTTGGCCTTCATCAGGTCCTCTTCGACCCGCTTGCGCTCGCTGATCACATTTTGAAGTCTATCATTGGCAGCAGTCAGTTCTATGGTGCGCTCCTGAAGACTTTTTACATGCTTTCCAAGTTTTGAATGCAGCTTGGCATTTTCCAGGGCGAATCCGATCCCGCCAATCATTATGGACACAATTTGTTCATCGTCTACATCAAATACTTCCTCTGTCTCTTTATTAGAGAGATTCAAGACCGCCATCAGATTTTCTCTCACGAAAATCGGCATGCTCAAAAATGATGGTGATTCGCATTTAAGATCGTTCGGATTACGGATCCTTGGATCTGTCTTAATGTCTTGAACAAGGAGGGGCCTCCTATCAGATACGACGTATCGTGCCAAGGATTCATTGATGTTTATGTAAGGACCCTTTTTCGGTCCCTTTCCAAGTCCCTTCGATGCTACTACGCAAAACCGCTGTTTTTCGGATTCAACCATAAACACAGATCCCCTCTGCGCCTTGGTTACTGCCATCGTCTTTTCCAATAGTGTGTTCAGCAACTCATCAATATTTAAACTCTTGCTTGCGATTTCAGTAAGTTTTTTAATAGCAAACAACTCGAAAACCCTAAGTCTTAAGTTGTCGGTTGTTTTTTGGAAATTTTCC
>JAUWGF010000051.1:0-10599 GCA_030606515.1 Deltaproteobacteria bacterium
TCCTCCTTATCACTTATGGCTGGATTGGTGACAAAGAGGCCTGTTAGAATAGCCGGTATTTTCCCAGGCTCAAACTCCACATCGACAACAGCACCGATGACCTGAGATATCTTCCCCATATTTGCTGCAGTTTCACTAGCCATTTATCTTCCTACCTCCCCGGACGCCTTAACTCGGCGCCGAATATTTTCTCTAACGGCCCCTCACCCTTACTTGAGGGCCTCGGCTCCGCCAACGATATCCATAAGCTCCGCGGTAATTGCACTCTGCCTGGCCTTGTTGTAGGCCATTGTTAGATCATCTACCATGTCCTTACATGCACGGGTAGCATTATCCATTGCCGTCATACGGGATGCCTGCTCGCTTGCCCCGGTTTCCAGCATGGCATGCATAATCTGTACATTCACGAACATGGGCAACAACTGATTAAGTATTTCTTCAGGATCAGGCTCATAAGTATATGTGGCCTTCGGGCCTTCAGCCCCTCCCCCCTCAGCCTCTTCAAGGCCTTCTGTGCTGATCGGCAGGATGCGGTTCATGGTGGGACGCTGGACCGCCACGTTTATAAAACGTCCATAAACCAACTGGACTTCATCCACCCTTTCCTCCAGAAACAGATTGATGACCTCCTGGCCCACCTGCCTCGCGTTGAACATCTGGATTTTGTCCATGATGCCCACGCTGCTGTGGAGTATCTCAAACGGCTTCTTCTTAAAAAAGGCATTGCCCTTCTTTCCCACACAGGCAAGGCAGCCTTCACGGCCCTCTTCCTGCTGGGTCTTGAGGAAATTTCCAGCAGCCTTGTGAATATTGGCATTAAAGGACCCGCACAACCCCCTGTCAGAAGTCACGACTATCAGCATGACCTTCTTCACAGGCCTGGCCGCCATGAGCGGAAAGGCATCCGGGTTGATACCGGCACCTGCCAACTCCCCCATGACACCGGAGAATTTCTCCGCATAGGGACGGAAGTCCTCCATGCGTTGCTGAGCCCCGCGCAGCTTTGCAGCAGCCACCATATTCATGGCCTGGGTAATCTGTGCGGTCTTTTTTATACCTACTATCTTGAGCTTTATATCTTTCAGTGCCGGCATTTACCAACAGCCCCCTTCGCTCCTAAAGATTACGGTTAGCCTTGAATTCCGTGACAAAACCACCGATTGCCGAACTCATTTTCTTGTCAAGACTGTCGTCTATAGCTTCCTTCTCCTTGAGCTCGCTGAAGATATCAGGATGCTTATTTTCAACGAATTCATAGAGCTCTTTCTCAAAATCCCCAAGCACATTAACAGGCAGTTCATCCAGGTGCCCTTTTGTACCGGCATAGAGGACTGTTACCTGTTTTTCCATTGGAAGAGGCACATACTGTGGCTGCTTCAGGATCTCGACCAGACGTTCACCGCGTGTCAACTGGGCCTGTGTGGCCTTGTCCAGATCACTACCGAACTGGGCAAAAGCAGCAAGCTCACGGTACTGGGCCAGATCAAGCCTAAGGGTACCTGCGACCTGTTTCATGGCCTTTACTTGGGCCGCACCGCCAACCCGGGATACTGACAGACCGACGTTGATGGCCGGGCGGACACCGGCAAAGAAGAGCGCCGGCTCCAGGTAGACCTGACCGTCCGTGATGGAAATAACGTTTGTGGGAATATATGCAGACACGTCACCCTGCTGGGTCTCAATAACAGGCAGGGCCGTAAGGCTGCCTGCGCCCAGTTCATCGTTCAGCTTGGACGACCTTTCCAGAAGCCTTGAATGGTTGTAGAAAATATCACCTGGATATGCCTCACGTCCAGGAGGACGCCTCAAAAGCAATGAAAGCTCGCGGTAGGATACCGCCTGCTTTGACAAGTCGTCATAGAGAATAAGGGCATGTTTCCCCCTGTCACGGAAGTATTCACCCATGGCGCAGCCGGAATAGGCGGCTATATATTGGAGCGATGCGGGCTCACTGGCGCTTGCCGCGACGATAGTAGTGTAATCCATTGCCCCGTGACGGCGCAAGGCCTCGGCAACCAGGGCCACTGTGGCCTGCTTCTGCCCGCAGGCAACATATATGCAGTACACGTCTGTTTCTTTCTGAGCGATAATTGCGTCCACGCAAATGGCCGTCTTTCCAATCTGGCGGTCACCAATGATAAGCTCACGCTGCCCCTTGCCTACCGGTGTCATGGAGTCAACTGCTTTAAGACCAGTATAGCATGGCTCGTGAACGCCCTTCCTGTCGATCACACCAGGGGCCTTTACCTCGACACGACTAGAGTCTTTTGCGTCGATCGGGCCCTGCCCGTCTATGGGACTGCCAAGGGCATCGACAACACGGCCAAGCAAGGCCTCGCCCACAGGCACCTCGGCGATTCTGGCCGTCCTCTTGACCAGGTCACCCTCTTTAATCCCCTTGACGTCACCCATAACGGCAACACCGACATTGTCCTCCTCAAGGTTCAGGGCGATTCCCATGATGCCACCGGGGAACTCCAAAAGCTCCATGGACAT
The DNA here is from genome assembly GCA_030606515.1 of Deltaproteobacteria bacterium. GTDB lineage: Bacteria > Desulfobacterota > Dissulfuribacteria > Dissulfuribacterales > UBA3076 > UBA3076. The sequence continues at coordinate 2,497 of JAUWGF010000051.1, forward strand.
ACAATTTCGCACGCCATAAACACGGGCGACATTGTCACCGACTGACAGAACCGTACCTGTCTCAGCTAAGTCAATTGTCTTTTCGTAGTCCTGAATCTGCTTCTTTATGATGTCACTGATTTCTTGCGCTTTTATCTGTGCCATTATCCCAGCTCACCCCTTCCTATGGATTCTCTGATACTTTGTAGCTGGCTCTTAATGCTGCCATCCCAAACCATATCACCTATATGAGCAACTATTCCGCCGATTATAGCGGGATCTTCCTCTATCTCTAAAGTCACCTGCTTTCCGGTGGCCTTTTTCAGGACCTCTTTAAACTGCTTCTGGAGGTCTTCAGGCAGAGGAACCGCAGACCGGACCACTGCCCGTACCATCCCGGTCTCTTCGTCCATGAACTCCTGGAAGCAGCTCACAATCATCCTGAAGTACTGTATTCTGCCGCGCTCCACCAAAAGCCGCAGGAAAATTGCAAGGGCATCTTCCACACCTGATGCCTTGATAATCTCCTCCAGGACTGTTTGTTTAATGTCAGCCGGAAACACCGGACTGACAAGGGCGGCCTCTACATCAGGACTTCCTTCCAAAAAGGCATCTATGTCCTTCAGCGCCTCACTATAGGCCTTTAGCTTCCCTTCCTCTTTGGCAACGGCAAAGAGGGCCTTAGCATACCTTTTAGCTATGACTGTATTGGTCAATTTTTCTGCACCACCCTTTCAAGATATTCACTGATGAGACGATGATGATCCTCCTCATTCAGGTTCTTGCGAATTAGATCCTCCGCCATCTTGACGGCCATATCAGCCACTTCGGTCTGCAGCTCGGTCTTTGCCTTGGCAAGCTCCTGCTGCACATAAAATTCTGCCTGGGCCTTGATGCGCTCTGCAGCTTCGTGGGCCTGGGCTATAATCTTTTCTTTCTCTGACTCCCCTTGCTCAGTAAAACTTTTCAGTATGCGCTCTGCCTGTTCATCCATAGTGGAAAGCTTGCCCTCATATTCTGCATACTTGCGCTCTGCGTCAGCCCGCTTGGCCTCCAGCTCTTCAAATGCGGCCCGTATCGATTCGGTTCTACCTTTAAGGGCACCTGTAATTGGCTTGCGCAGGAATTTTACAAGAAAAAAAGCAAGAATGGAAAAATTAAGGCAATGCCAAATAAAATTCATTACCTGGCTGTGAGTCGGCCCGTGATGTTCTCCATGACCTTCTCCATGGGCGGCACCCTCTTCACCGTGGGATGCTATCTCATGACCTTCTCCTGTGGCAGTATCATGGACTGATTCAACACCCGGAGTATCGTGCACAGCCCCTTCGTCGACAGCCCCTGCCCAACCTCCCATGGTTATTAAAAGGGCAACAAAAGAAAAAGCCACGACTATAAACCAAGTACCAGCCCAACCCTTCCTCGCATATTTCATTATATAGCCCTCCCCAGGAGCTTCTGCGAAATATCCATAGCAAAGGCCTCAACTTTTGCCGCAAGGTCCTTCCTTGCCCCATCGATCTCTGATGTAAGTTCTGCCATCAACTCCTGCTTCCTGGCATCAGCCTCCTTATTGCTGGCCTCAGTCATCTGATGCTCTTCCTCCCTGGCCCCCTGCTTCAACTTCTCCATTGCCCCTTGCCCGGATCCGCGAGCTTCGGCCAACTTTGTGTCAAAATCCTTAAGAAGCTGCTCGGCATTGCGCTCATATTTATCAACATCGCTCTGAATAGACGCCATCCGGGATGCACGCTCTGCAAGCAATTTGCGAATAGGCTTGTAAAGCATACCATTCAGGATAACCAACAGAATCAAATACCCGATAAGTTCTGCAAAGAATGAATAATCAAGCTCAATCATTTTCTTGTTTCCTTCCCCCGAAGGCCCAACATCTAATAAAAATAGGAGTTTAGACCGAATGAACCCCCATTCAGAATTTACTTCAAACTGCTTTTACATTATTTAAATAATCCTGTCAACGCCTTTTACCAATCAAGTACTCCTTTTTTCTCCCCAGAGGATTTTATGCAACTGGATCTGGAACCTCACGGAAAGCCTGTCTGCTATAATCCATTCAGCCAACTGAAAAGGGACCGGCCCTCCCCATGCGGGAGAAAACAGGACCTCTGTATAACATGAAAGGCACAGTCTGATAACCTCTTCCCTTGCCCACTCGTAATCCTCCCTGTCTGTTATCACAAATTTGAGTTGATCCCCTTGATTCAGCCAACCAAGGTTCTCTTCAAGAAAAAAATTTTTCATACCGCTCCCTGGAGTCTTTCGATCAACTATTTTGATAACCTCCCTGGGGACATTCCCAAGGGCCAAACTCCCGTTGGTCTCCAGAAGCACCCTGGCGCCTTCATTCAGCAGGGCATCAAGCAATGTGAGCGTTTCTGCCTGCAAAAGGGGCTCTCCTCCGGTAACCTGCACAAGGCCAATCCGGCTCTGCCTCCATTCGTCAATAAGGCCCGGGATATCCCTCTTTTCTCCCTCATTATAAGCATATCGTGTGTCACAATAGGTACACCTGAGATTACAGCCTGACAGACGAATAAAAAAACAGGGCCATCCGGCCCATGCACCTTCTCCCTGAAGGCTCAGAAAGGTCTCGGAAACTAATAATCTCAGTCCTCCCAATACGTGACTCCGGTTTTGGATGTCTCACAGACAGTGACTCTTGCCAGATCTATCTCGCTAAAAGGCTTGAGATCTTCCTTAACACGGCTGTAGATATACTCTGCCAACCTCTCTGATGAGGGATTTTTGTCCCTGAACCGGGGATGATCGTTTAAATTGGTATGGTCCAGTTCAGACAATACTCCGGCCACGGCCTTTTTAAGGTCCCGAAAATCAATACCCACGTCTATTTTATTCAGCTTTTCAGCCCTGACCACGACCTCTACATCCCAGTTGTGGCCGTGAAGATGTTCACAGTTTCCAGGATAGTTTCGGAGGTAATGGGCGGCTGAAAAATGTGTCCTGATAAAAATATCAAACATCTCTTTAACCTATTGAGCATTCTCTCCGGCCGAATAGCGCGGTCCCGATACGCACCACAGTGGCCCCCTCTTCTATTGCTGTTTCAAAATCCTGAGACATTCCCATGGACAGTTCCCTGAGCCCCGGACTAAGCCCCAAGCCGGCATTCATCTCATCCCTCAAGTCACGAAGGGCCCTAAACCACGGCCTTAATGACTCTGGTTCCGGCTCCCATGGAGGCATGGTCATCAGACCGCAAATATCAATACCGGATAGTTCTGCAGCTTCTGTGAGAAAAACCGGAAGCTCTTCTGGAGAAAGGCCCGATTTTTTCGGATCTTGTGCCACGTTTACCTGAATGTACACAGACAATTTTTTTCCTGCTGCCTTTGCATGGCGATCAAGGGCACGGGCCAGCTTCAGATTATCCACAGTTTCTATACAATCAAACAACTGCACTGCCAGCTTGGCCTTATTTCTCTGCAAGTGCCCTATAAAGTGCCATTTGGTCTCATGATAAAGGTCCCCCAGGGACTCAAGCTTTTTTACTGCCTCCTGCACATAGTTCTCCCCAAAAAGCCTTTGGCCTGAGGATATGGCCTCACGTATTCTGTCCATAGACACTGTCTTGGTAACAGCGAGCAGGCGCACATCTTCCGGACGCCTGCCGCTCCTTTGTGCGGCCCCGGCTATCCGTGACTTCAGCTCTTGCAAGTTTTGCAGGATCATAAATTCCAAAAAAAAGTGCCTAAAGTTTAAAGTGCCTAAAGTGAGCTAAAGTTAAGGAATCCGCCTTTGGCGGGTCAATTTATAAATTGGTATAATACCATAACATTAGTTTTTTCGTTCAGGCACTATTTATATTAATCGCGCTGAAAGCGCGCACCACAACTTTAGGCACTTTAGCTCACTTTAGGCACTTTAGGCACTTCAAACCTTAAGACCTCCAGCTCCATAAGATACTTGATTACCTTATCTACGGGAAGTCCAACTACGTTTGAATACGAACCTTCGATCCGCTCCACCATGAATGCCCCGACACCCTGGACAGCATAACTTCCAGCCTTATCCAGGGGCTCTCCGGTTGCCACATAGGCCCTTAAGACATCGGGGTCCTGTTCAGCCAGCCATACAAGGCTGCTGGCTGAAAACTCAACCGTGATCTGCTTTTCCGGCCACACCATACAACATGATGTTATTACTTCATGTGATCGTCCAACCAGCCGGCTCAGCATATTAAAGGCGTCGTTTTCGTCTCTGGGCTTTCCAAGTATTTCCCCATCCAGCGCTACAATGGTATCTGCACCCAGGCTCACGGCATGTGGATATCTTTGGGCAACATCCAGTGCCTTTAGTCTGGAATTCAATTTTGCATATTCCAGTGGAGACTCTCCGGGTCTTGGGACTGTTTCTTGAGACTCACTGGGCCGGACTACGAAATCCAGACCCAGCCCGGACAAAAGTCGCTGTCTTCTGGGTGAACCGGACGCAAGAACTAGGGCGCAGGTAGTCTGAAAAGGTCCCGGGCATTGGCGCTTGTACATCGAGCAATCTCCTCTAAAGGCACCTCTTTGATCCTGGCGATCTCCTCTGCGACATGGACGACCCGGGCCGGCTCATTCGGCTTGCCGCGGTATGGGACCGGACTCAAAAACGGAGAGTCGGTCTCTATGAGCAGGCGCTCCAATGGTACATAGCGCACAACCTCTTTGACGACTTCTGCCTTGGGAAAAGTGACAACACCGGTTACGGATATAAAAAAACCCAAATCCAGGACCTTTTTTGCTACCTCCACATCACCGGAAAAGCAATGCATTACGCCCCTTAAGGTCCCCGCGGCCTCTTCACTCAATATTTCAACCGTATCTACATGTGCATCCCTGTCATGAATTATAATAGGCAGATCAACTTGTCCGGCCATTTGGATCTGTTGGCGAAAGACCTTGCGCTGAATATCCCTGGGCGAATACTCCTTGACAAAATCAAGCCCTATTTCACCCCAGGCAACTACATGCGGAATAATGGCAAGCTCCAGAAGCTCTTTATATACTTCATCTGAAGCCCCTTTTGCATCGTGGGGATGAATGCCTACTGCAGCAAAAACCTGAGGAAATTGCTCTGCCAGCTCAAGACTCTTTTTTGAACTCGCCAGATCTATTCCTATTGTAATGATCTGACGGACCCCGGCCTTCTCCGCCCTGCTGATTGCCCCGGGCTGATCCTCGGACAGGGGTGGAATATCAAGATGAGCGTGTGTATCTATGAAATCCGGACCGGGAAAAATATTCATGGCAGTCTCTGACTTAAGCACTCACATCAGGAAGGGTAATACTTACGTTTGTACCCCCAAGCTTGTTTCTGATCAGACACATAAACCCGCCATGTAACTCAATTACCCGTTTTGCCAAGCTCAGACCCAGGCCCAGCCCGTGGGTCTTGGTAGTAAAGAAAGGCTCATCTGCCTTGTTCAGGTGCCCCTTGGCCATTCCAAGTCCTGTATCTGTTATCTGAAGCTCAACGTTTCTTTCAGGTGTGGACACTGAAACTGTCAGCAGTCCGCCCTCCGGCATGGCCTCTACAGCATTTTTCAATATGCTTAAAAAGGCCTGCTGGATCTGTATGCGGTCGAGATAAAGTACCGGCTCAAGATCAGGAAAATTAACATTCAACTTTATGTCGTGCCTATCTAATTCTGACTTTAAAAGGGCCAGAGATGCCTTTATCAAATCGCAAACCCTAACCAGCTCCGGATTCAACTCAGGGACCTTTGCAAAATCGAAAATCACAGTCAGGGTCTTTTCCACACGCTCACTTTCTTTGACCATGGTCTCGACATAACTATTTAATTCAGGGTCCTTGAGTTTTCTCTCAAGAATCTTGGCCATCCCCCCTATTATTGAAAGGGGATTTCGTATTTCATGAAGTAATTGGTCAGCCATCCTCCCCAGGGCAGCATACCTTTCCGCCTCAACCAGTTGGTCCTTATTCCGCTCCACTTCTTCATTCAGGGTCCTCAGCGCCTGGACCCTCTCCTCCAGCATCTCACACATACGTGTTTTGCCTACTGCTATGGAAGCAAGACCTGCAAAGAGCTGGAGGGCATCAACATCTCCCTGGTCTATAGGCCGTCCGGTAACAAAATTGTCAGCAAGTATTACGCCATAGGCATCTTCTTGAGCAAAAAGTGGGGCAACTGCAAACTCACCCGCGCCCAGGATCTCCACAAGATCCTCCGGAGCAACAGAACCGTTTTCGCTCTTGCCTCCGACCCAGAAGGCACTCCTCTCATTCACTGCCCTTACCAATATGTGGTCTTTTTCTGAAAGCGGGACCTTTATCTGTCTTACAAGTTGATTGAGCGGCTGGACCCCATTATAAAATGCCTCTTTAACATCATCCAGGATTTCAAAAAGGGAAAGCTGCTTTTTAGATATCTCAGACCATATCCGCCCGGCATCTTCAAGACTTGCCGGGCCAATTGCCAACTTGCCTTCCAGGTACTTTTTTTCAGTATTCAGTTGAAATAGAAATGCCCTGTTAAAACCCAGACCCTCTCCAGCAGTTACTCCAACCAGAACGGCCTGAAGGATTTCATCAAGGTCATGTGCCATCAAAAAAGCAGAATTAAGCTTTACCGCCAGATCCAACAAGGGCCCAAATCGGCCACGACTCCGGGACAAACTCATGTCGTAAGAGACATAATCCCGGTCTCTTTCGTAAGATGTTGCCATTAATTCGCTCATTACCTAACCCTGCACATTTTTTAGAAGACTTTTGTTTACTACTTAATTATTACGCTCAAAAAACATGTCCATGTCGTTATTTCAATTTCTCCGCCTGCCAATGCGCTCGAATAAAATCTTGAGTCTTGAAAGAGGCCCTTAAAATACTTATCGGAAATCCAGCGCCTCAACTCCAGAAAACTCTTAGTAAAATTTCTTCATATCCACCTATTGCCGGTATTGGCTGTCCTGCAAAAGGGCTTGACACAAAACCACACTTTCGTATAGTAGAAAGAATTGGTAAAAGGTACTATTATCCTGTGTTGTTCTTCAAGGTAACTTTTTACTTGAAACAACCTAATTAGACAAGGGGGGAATTATGCGCAAGAAAATTACATCAGTGGCTTTGGCTATTCTTTTCTCATTGAGCATGGCAGGCGTCAGCATGGCGGCAAAATGCAAAGGCTCAGTCGAGTCGGTCGATGAAGGAAAGATAGTCATCACGATCAAAGGCAAATGCGACCTTAAGGCCGGCGAAGCCGTAACAGTCAAGACAAAGAAAAAGGCTATCGAGGGCTGCTAACATACTCGAAACCTAGGAAAAAAACAGGGGAGCTAGTGCTCCCCTATTTTTTTGACTCCTGATAGAAAATCACAGAACAGATCCACCACGCTCATTGAGCCCTTTCTGTCCAAGCTCCTTTAAATTTTCTATAGTCGCCGCATAGTCGCGAGCACCGAAAATTGCGGATCCGGCCACACAGATATCAGCGCCCGCTGATACAACATCCTCTATAGTCTGCGAATTCACGCCCCCATCCACTTCAATAGGCACATAGTGATCCAAACTCGCCAGGAGTTTTCGCAAATGCCTGATCTTATCAAGGGACGAGGGAATAAAATACTGACCACCAAAGCCTGGATTCACACTCATCACAAGTACCAGATCCAGGTCTGCCAGAATATATTCAAGAGTCGATGGCGATGTCGCAGGATTCAGCACAGCCCCTGCCTTGATCCCATAGGCCTTTATGGCATTGATGGTCCTGTGGATGTGTGTGCAGGCCTCAACATGCACAGTAAGCCAGGAAGCGCCGGCCTGGGCAAAGGCCTCTATGTAGCGATCAGGAAATTCGATCATAAGATGCACGTCCAAAGGCAACTTCGTTACCGAACGTAGGGCCTTTACTACCATAGGTCCTATGGTAATATTGGGGACAAAATGACCGTCCATGACGTCCACATGAATCACGTCTGCTCCAGCCATTTCTACTGACCGGACTTCTTCAGCCAATCGGCCAAAATCTGCAGACAATATCGAGGGCGCAATCTGTATCTTCATATCATGCATTATAAAAAGACCTCCTGTATATGCCAAGGCATGAAGCTGAAAGCATGAAGCTGAAAGCTGAAAGGAATT
>JAUWGF010000020.1:0-15863 GCA_030606515.1 Deltaproteobacteria bacterium
AATCTTTCCAGGAAATTATTCACCAGATGAGGAATTGCAGTCTTCCGTTTCCTTAAAGGAAGAAGGTTAATTGGGATCACCTTCAGGCGGTAGTAAAGATCCTTTCTAAAACGCCCTGCCTTGACTTCTGTTGAAAGATCCTTGTTGGTCGCCGCAACAATACGAACGTTCACTCTTATGGGTATCTCTCCTCCGATTCGACAGAAGCAGCCATCTTCCATTACCCGCAGAAAGTTCACCTGATTAGACGGTGAAATCTCCGAGACTTCATCTAAAAAGAGAGTCCCGTTATTGGCTTGCTCAAATCTCCCCTTGGTTTGCCTGACAGCACCTGTAAAGGCCCCCTTTTCATGGCCGAATAGTTTACTTTCAAACAGCTCACCGGAAAGAGTGCCGCAGTTTACCGGCACAATAGGCTTGTCCCTCCGGTTGCTTTTTTGATGAATGATGCGGGCCACAAGCTCCTTACCGGTTCCGGACTCCCCGGAAATTAAAATATTGGCGTCAAACCTTGCGATCTGTTGCACGGTTCTGATCACCGAATGCATGTGCTCGCTTACTATGACAAACTCTGGGAATAGATCCGGCTCGATTTGACCGTGTAACGCAATCTTATGAGATATCATCTCATTTTCACCTTTTCTCGCTGCCTGCCTGCCGATTGACCGAGTCCCACAGAAGGCCCTTACAGAGTGATTAGCCTGCTCTCTTTAAATTAAAATTAGTAGCAGATGGGCAAAAAAATGTCAAAACCTATTTTGACTTAAATCTTTCGGCATAAATATGCCGCTCCATAAATGGCTTAAGTCGTCTGCGAATAGTACACAAATGCTTAAAAATCAATATGTTAGCAAATAGCAGGTGGACACCCAGGGATCTGGCACATCGCTTGCTCAAATTAAGAAGTCACTAGGAAGGTGGAAGGTAGAAGATAGAAGGTGATAGGCTGACATACTTCAGCCTTCAGCCTTCTACCTAAAGAGTCTGTATATAATGCCTGAAAAACGAATTAAAGATCTGATGCTTGATGTGTTGGCACTTGAACGTATATCGCCGCAGACAAAGGTGGCAGAAGCGGTCAAGGTGCTGAATGAGAGACACAAAAGTAGGTGTCCGTCGTCCTTGCTGGTGGTTGACGAGGTGGAAGACAAAGAAGAAATCCTGGGAATGCTCTCTATTGATGATATCCTTGCTCATATGGAGTTTTCTACAAAGGCCACCGAAGAGCTTCCCATCTTCTGGCAGGGTCAGTTTTTGGAGGAATGTGAGGTTATACTTGAAAGGCCCGGCAGTGAAATCATGTCGCCGGTAATGCATGTCATTCATCAAAGTGGTACTCTCATGGAAGCTGTCCATCTCATGACTTCTCACAAGATCGATTGGCTCCCTGTCGTGGAAGGGGAATCTGTCGTAGGGATTCTTTTAAAGGAAGACCTGTTTAAGGAAATCGTAGAGGCAGCCACAACTGAGGTTTCCGGACAACCTAGCTTATCTTTTACACCATTGTAGAGCCGCTTATCGCCGGTCACAAAATCGATATTATTCTTCTTGGCGAGGGATACTATACGACGCATCGTAAACCGATCCATGGAAAGATCGGGCAAAAGAGAGAATGTCGAGGTAATCAACGAAAGGATCCGGGAATTAATTTCCAGTTCCGCAAAGCCATAAAAAGCTGTACAGTGGGGGCAGGATGGAGGTAAAAAATGAAACGGTGTGTCCGCAAATACCACAATCTCACGTTTTCTCAATAACAAATGCGTATCTTTATTACCGGAGCGACCGGCTTTATCGGCTATCATGTCACCAGGCTGTTAAGGGAGCAGCAGTGTGACATCCGCGCACTGGTACGTCCTGCCAGCGAAGTGGCTGAGCTGAAAACACTCGGAGTTGAGCTCATCGAAGGTGACTTAAGGGACAGCGGTTCGGTTCGCCAGGCCATGGCCGGCTGTGATCAGGTCTATCATCTTGCTGCCGACTACCGACTATGGGTGCCTGATTCTGACGAAATGTACAGGACCAATGTCCAGGGAACACGCAATATCCTCATGGCCGCCCGGGATTCGGGAGTAAAAAAGATAGTGTATACCAGCTCTGTAGGGGCGCTGGCCACCACCAGGGGTGGCGTGGCAATGACCGAGGATGCTCCCGTCCGTCTGGAAGAAATGGTTGGGCATTACAAGCGATCCAAGTTTCTTGCCCAGGAAGAGGCCTTGAAGTTTGCTGCCAAAGGCGTGCCGGTAGTGATTGTCAATCCATCCACACCGGTCGGACCCATGGATAGAAAACCAACACCAACCGGCCAGATGATTGTCGACTTTCTGAACAGAAAAATACCCGCCTTTCTCGACACGGGTCTTAATTTCGTGGACGTGACGGATGTGGCCCGGGGACATCTCCTTGCAGCCAAATACGGCCGTCATGGCGACAAGTATATCCTGGGCAATGTGAACCTGAGTCTGAAAGATTTTTTTGAAATGCTGGCCGATATCACCTATCTTCCGGCTCCCCGGTTTCGGCTGCCTTACTATCCTCTGCTAGCGGGCGGCTGGTTCTGCGAACATCTGTCCAGGGTAACTGGCAAACCGCCTCTTATCCCTTTGACCGGCGTCAGAATGGCACGTAAGTATATGTATTTTGACTGTTCAAAGGCGGTCTGTGAGTTGCGTCACACCATGCAACCGGTCCGTGGCGCACTGGAGGCGGCCGTGGAATGGTTTCGCACAAATGGCTATATAAAAAAAGTGCAGCCGTGATGGGCTCAATCACTCAAGTCATGCAAAGGATGCGTTAATCATGGACATCATATCCCTCGTGAAAAGCCGACTTGGCGATACCTACGATTTGCACCATTGCTATATTAATCCCCAGTTTGTGCGTGTGTTACAGGTTACCAGATTTGACCGGAATTATACTACAGCCAAAAGGGCATGATTTCGCGAAAAGAACTTCTGGAGGGCATGTTAAGTGCGCTTTGGCGGCAGATAGCCCTGCATCCGGGCACTATTATTGCGTTTGGCCTGACATTGGCCCTAATCTCGGCCCTGTCCGCGGTTTTTTTTCTGCGTCTTAATAGCAACCAGGACCTGTTGGTCTCCCCTGAAGTGCCTTTCCACAAAAGATACCTGGAGAATCTAAAAAACTTCGGCGATCAAGAACACCTCTATGTTGTTATCAAGACCGGTGGTACAGAAGAAGGAAAGAAAAAGGCCGAGCAATTCGCTGAAAGCCTGAACCAGCGACTGCTCCAGCATCCGGACCTTATTCAGGCCATCTACTACCGCATTTTGCCTCGTGATTTGGGGGATGGGGCACTCCTTTTCGCTTCTCCGGAGGAGGCCAAAACCCTTGCCGAAACAGTGGTCTTCCTGGCCCCTGCCTTGAATAATTGGATCAAGAATCCCAGCCTGGCAGGCTTCCTGGTTCAGATAAGTGTATTACTCAATTCGGATCAAAGGGCTATACCCACATTCGATGCTTCTCTTTTGCACCAAGCTTTTGAAGCATTGGAGCGGTTGCTTGCAAACATAAACAATGTTTTGGCGGGCAAACCTTCAGAATCTTCTCTATTCAATCTCGCTGAAATCGGGGGGGAGTATTTTTTCACTAAGGACGGCAGGCTCTTGGTCATGCGGGTTTCGCCCAAGAAAGATTACGGGACCATGGACGTTATCGGCAAACCCCTGGAGGTGGTCCGCCAGGCGTTAAAGACCACGAGCGCCCACTTTCCCGGCCTTGAAGCCGGTCTCACTGGACGGCCTGTACTCCAGGCAGACGAGATGCAGACTACTGAGAAGGATATGACCAGGGCGTCTATTATCGCCGTGATTCTTGTAGGGCTTTTGTTCACGGTTATCCTCCACGGGTGGCTCAGGCCCATCTTGCTTTTGATCTGCCTTGGCATGGCCATGGCCTGGACCTTCGGATTCGCCACGGTGACCGTAGGCGAATTGAACCTCTTGTCCATTGTTTTTGTTTTGGTATTGGTGGGTATAGGCGTGGATTTCGGAGTACACATGGTCATGAGGTACGTAGAGGCTAAGAGGGGCCAAGTTGGCGTGGAAGAGGCGGTCCTCACCTCCATGTTCAAGACGGGTCCCTGTGTCATCTTGGGCGCAACCACCTCGGTCTGTGCCTTTTATTCTGTGCTCGGGTCCGATTTTACAGGTCTTGCACAGTTGGGGCTTATCGGGGGTACCGGTGTTCTTCTGTGCCTGTTAGCCACGTTGACCGTGCTTCCGGCTATGTTGCTGATAGCAGGAAGGAAAAATCTTTTTCCCTCATCTGCGCCCCGGGTGACCGCCATGCCATTTCTTGAACGTCTCTCTGCGCGACCGGGGTGGGTGCTATTGATTGTTGTCGCCCTGAGCCTTGCCGGGCTCCCTGGCCTTTTCAAGGCGCGCTTCAATTACAATCTATTGGAGCTTCAGGCCAAGGGCCTGGAATCGGTGGAATATGAAGAGCAATTGATCCGCTCATCAGACGAATCTACCTGGTATGCTATTCTTACGGCGGACAACCTGGATGATGTAAAGCGGTTGGCCAAAAGCCTTGAGGCGATGCCCAGTGTGAGCAAAGTCGATAGTATCCTGGATTTCATTCCGCAAGAACAGGCGCAGAAGTCGGCCCTGTATGCCAAGGCCGCTAAGGCCTTAGACGACATTCCAGTATCTGACTTCGTAACCACAGGCCCTGATCCGGATTCGTTGATCAATGCCTTAGCTCATCTTGGTTCAGTCCTGGAAAGTTTAGAGGAAAAATTGTTCGCTGCCGGAGCCGGCGCCGAACTGATCCGCATTGACCAGTGTATTACTCAAATACAGTCCTCCCTTGACATCCTTCAACATGACCCGGCAAAGGTCTCACGCCTGACAGTGCTCCAGGCCCAATTGCGCAGCAATATAGTGAACACACTTCAGCAATTGAAGCGCTGGCTTAATACAAAATCGGTGACAGCAAAGGATCTTCCGGCCTCCATTCGAGACGTATACGTGGGCAAGGACGGCCGCTATCAGATTAAAGTCAGCCCCAGCGAAGATGTCTGGGACTTTGAGAAGCTGGAGCATTTCGTGTCTGACTTGCGGCGGGTGGACCCCGAAGTGAGCGGCGTTCCGGTAGGGGTGCTTGAGTCGGCCAGGTTGATGCACAGGACCTTCCTTTTCGCGGCCGCACTGACTGTGGGTCTGGTGAGCCTTATCTTGTGGTTTTATTCATACTCTCTTCGCTATGTACTTCTCACACTTTTGCCTTTAGGGGTGAGTATGCTATGGCTTTTGGAATTAATGGGCATGATTGGCCTGGACTTTAATTTAGCCAACTTTTTTGCTATTCCCATTCTTATTGCTATCGGTGTGGACGGGGGTGTGCATCTCCTGGCACGCTGGAAAGAGCTTCAAGGCAGTGGCGGGTTGTTTTTCACAAGCACGCCTACAGCCGTAACCTTGAGCTTTGCCACCACTATGATAGGGTTTGGCGGCCTGCTTTTCGCGCATCACCGCGGTCTGGCAAGCTTAGGAGCTGTCATGGTGCTCGGGTCCTTAATGGGGATGGTTGCCTCTCTTTTAGTGCTTCCACCGGCGCTCAAGCTTTTTGGCAACTTCATCTCAAAGACAAAGGATAAAGGCTAGGATGAAGCGTGTCTCAGCAGCATTGCTGTTTGCGATCAGTTTGTTTGCCTGGGGCAGTCCGGCCTTCACCGGCGAATCCCTCGATTTCGCTGTCATTCAACCAGGTCAGCCGGGCACTTCCCGGGAGGCCCAGCCGGTCATGGACTCCTTAGCCTGCTATGTGGAAGAAAAATTTGGTGGAGGGATCACAGTCAAGGGACGCTATTTCAACAACCTTGACCAGGCCCTGGATTTTATGCGCAATACCCCGCCCAAGTGGGGCATTGTGCGTCTTGGCTTTTACGCCCAATTCTCCCGGAGTTTTCCCATGATGGCCTTAGCTTCAACCCGTCCCGGAGGATCGGGTAAAGACGTGTGGCGGCTGGCTGTAAACCATGAAGCCCCGGGGGAGTGGCGTGCCTTGCGCGGAAATGTACTGGGAAACATGCTTTTTGAGACAGATGCCGCGGCCTGCATCCTGTTCGGGTGCCGAGCTGCACAATTGCCATTTAAGTTGAAGGGCACATCTAGTCCCCTCCGTTCCTTACGAATGATGATCAGGGGAAAGGCCGCTGGTGTTGTGTTGGATCGGATGCAATATGAGGCACTGAAGGCCCTGCCTTTAGTCAAGAAGATTAAGATCATCTTGACCTCCGGGGAACTCCCCACGAGCCCGATGGTCTGGTTTGGGCGTCCTGATGAAAGGATGGAGCGATTGGCCGCCATACTCAAAGGGATGCGCCGTGACCCGGACGCGGATGCACTGCTGGGCCTCCTTCAAACCGACGGCTTTGGCCCGCCGGACAGTGATTTGCCCGGATTCAGGTTGGGTGTAAAATGACGATTGTCCGTAGCCTGTTGGTGGTTCTTTTTCTTGTTGGAGCGTGCGCGAAGGTCTCTGATCTGCCACGGCAGAGCGCCCAGGAGACAGTAGATAAGGACCCTGCCGTGGCAGACTCAAGTTTTGTCCTCTGGACACCTTGTACCCGCAAGCAGGCAATACAGTGGACTGCAACTGCCGGAAAAGATGCCGGGGCTGCCATAAAGGCCGCAAGTTGCTATGTAGTTCTGATAAAACAGGGAGGGGATAAAGCGTTGAGGCTTGCGGATGCCAGGCAGGGTCGGAACCTGGCCGAAGCAGCAGTAAACATGCTTCCCAACTCCGGATTGGTTCACTATTTGGCCGCACACCTGACCGGCCTGGAAGCTGAGAATGATCCCATGCGGGGCCTCAACCTTGTACCAACTATCGAGCGTGAGGCATTGTTAGCCGCCAAATTGAATCCGGAGATCGATCACGGCGGACCTGACAGGATGTTAGGCGAATTGTATTTGCGTGCACCCGGCTTCCCTGTGAGCGTCGGGGATTCAAGCAAATCCGTTGTCCATTACCGCCGCGCTCTTGACCACGGCCCTGAGTTTAAAGAAAACCGGCTCGGATTAATAGAGGCGCTTTTGACTGAGGAAAAGCCTGGTCAGGCCTGTTTTGAGTTGCACAGACTCCTGGATGACATGCCACCTGCTCATGGTATTACGCCACAATGGAGGGAGGCCATGGAACTCCTGAAGCGTATGTGCTCCATGCAGGAACCAGAAGATATCTATTGAAGGGGGCCGGCGGCTTCTTCACTCATTTGCGTTTTAGCAGGTGATGCTGCGCCCTGCCCATGGCCATGAGCGGAAAATAATGGCGGTACATGTTGTAGTTGAGCATAAAACCTCTGGCAAGCTCGCTGCCCTGATCCAGGTTATCCACCGCTTTGGCAATGTCGGTGCGTTCGCCGGTCCCGTAACCGGGGAAACCGGTGCCGGTATATTGTGGCTCATCCCAGGAGCCATCGGTGCGTTGCTTTGTCAGCAACCATTCCAGCCCCTGTTCAATCACCTGGTCATAGGTATGGGATCCCGTGGCCGTAAGGGCCATGAGGGCCCAGCCGGTCTGTGACGCAGTACTGGGGCCACATCCTCTGAGTGTGATATCCATATAAGAGCCGCAGCTTTCACCCCAGCCACCGTCCGGGTTCTGGTGGTCCACGATCCATTGGGCCGCCTTCTGCACATAGGGCGCATTCATGTCCTCGCCAATGGCCTCCAGAGCCGGCAGGACCGCGGCTGTTCCATAGATATGATTGACCCCCCAGCGGCCAAACCAGCTACCATCATCTTCCTGTTCCGACCGGATATATCTTAAGGCCCGGGCAACAACGGGATCATCCATCCCCCGTCCCAGGAGCCCCAGGGCCTCCAGTACATGGGCTGTCACATCAGCACTCGGCGGATCCAGCGTCTCGCCGAAATCACAAAAGGGGATAAGGGTAATAAAACGGCTGTTATTGTCCTTGTCAAAGGCACCCCAGCCGCCGTTTGAGCTCTGCATGGCATTCATCCAGGCCACTGCCTTGCGTACAGCCAGATCAACCCGGCTTCGCAGACCGGAGCCCTGTAAGGCAGGCAGCAACCTGAGCAGGACAATTATGGCCACTGCCGTATCATCCACATCGGGATAAAAGTCGTTTTGCCGCTCAAAGGCCCATCCACCAGGCTCCACGTCTTTGACATAGACCTGCCAGTCCCCTCCTGCCATAATCTGTTCGTTCAGTATCCATTCCAGAGCGGCTTGCATCTGCGGTGTTGCATTGAAATCCTGCTTGCAGTCCAGAAGGGCAAGGAGTGAAAGAAGGGTGTCCCACACAGGCGTATCACTGGCCTGGAGATAGGTAGCTCCATTTTTCTCGAATTTCCAGTGTTGATTCCAGGCATCAAGTCCGGCTGCCAGCACTGGATGATCAATGGCGTATCCCTCCACATGCAAAGCCATCAGAGAGTAGATCCATGGCGGCTGAATGCCGCTCCATGCTCCATCCGCCTCCTGATGACGAATGATCCACTCCAGACATTGGCGGATGGCCGGTTCCCGGCCTGGACGAAACGGAAACCCGGTATAACGGCTCAACAACCGGTCAGACAGATAGAAGGGGCGCTGCCGGAAAGAGGTATGGCCTTTACTGGCCGATCGGTAATCGAAACGATCCCGTGTCTCAGGAAAAAGCTCATCAATCCGGTGCTCCGGCGGGAATTTTCTGACCGGCCGTCTGGCCCTAAGTACTGTCAGCGGAATAATGGTGCCCCGGGCCCAGGAGGCGAACTGATATACATTAAAAGGGGCCCAGGATGGCAGGAATATGATTTCCGGGGGCAGTGCCGGAGTAGCATCCCAGGGCCATTCGCCAAACAGGGCAAGCCAGTACCTGGTAAAGACCCGGAGGCCCCCCAGCCCGCCATGCTCGATGATCCACTCTCTTGCCTTGTGGAGAGGCAGGGCATCAACAGGCATGCCGGAGGCCCTGAGCGCTGTATAGCACTCGACAGTGGTGTTGATGTCGCCAATGGTCGCCTGGTAGTAAACCTCCCATGAACCGTCCGGCCGTTGCTCGTTCAGGATTGCCCGGATTACTGATTCATATTTCGGATCATCCTTCACACCAAGGAAATGCATAGCCAGAATCCACTGTGCTTCCATGCAGGAGTTGGTTTCCAGGTTCCCTACCCAGAATCCTTCCGGCTGATGGTTATCCAGCAGCCAGGATATGCCGTTTTCGATCCCCTGTTGCAGGCTGTCTGTGATCATGCTATGAGGGGTCGAACCCATGAACCCCGGTGCTTTTCAATCTTATTATGCTGGCAAACACAATGCATACTGACTCGCCTCCCACTATCGGCGTAGTTGCTGCTCTCCCGGCTGAAGCCAGAGTACTGACCCGGGTGGCAGACATGATGATGCAAGGGTTGCCGGCAAAAGGAAAAATAGTTGTCCGTCAGTCAGGAATCGGTCTGCAAGCTGCTCGCAGACAGGCAAAGTATCTGGCCGACATAAGTGAATTGCTCGTCTCATTCGGTGTGTCCGGCGGCTTACATCCCGCCCTAAAGACTGGAGACCTGGTATTGGCCGACCGGGTGCTGACCTGGAACCCCGGCCTGCACGAATTGTCTCCAACACAGGCCCTACCCCTCGGCTTTAGAGCCGATGCCGGGCTCATTGATTACATTGCAGAGAAATTTCAAGAGAACGCTATCCACTTTTATCGAGGCCCCATACTCTGTACATCAAAACCGATTTCAACAGCAGCCTCAAAGTTGAGCGCTCATCGACTGACCGGCGCATTGGCAGTGGACATGGAGAGCAGAGCGGTTTGCGAAGTTGCCGAAGAAGCAGGACTCCCTTTTTTCTGTTTGCGGGCCGTCTGTGATCCGGCCGATCAGACTGTGGCTGACGTCTTACTTGCAATGGTGGATGAGCAGGGCAATCCCAGGATCGGCTATCTTCTGGCTCATCTTGTGCGACGTCCCTGGCTCCTGCGGGATGTGATACGAATGGCCTGCCGGTTCCGTCAGGCCCTGATCGCCCTGGAAAGGGCCTGGCTCCTAGTCGATGAACCGTTTCTATCCGCTGCCCAGGCACGATATGCTATCCCCCCGGTCCGCGCAGGCTAACAGTGAGCGCTCGCCAGGGATGTTTAACCGTATCCAGGACGGCGCTTGCCTCAAAGCCGCAGTGGAGCATGCAGTCGGCACAGCGGGGATCACGTCCTACCCCATACCGGTCCCAATCAGTGTCCTCTATCAACTCACAATAGGTGGCCACGTAGCCATCATTGAGCAGGTAACACGGCTTTTGCCAGCCGAACTGGTTCCTGGTCGGATTTCCCCAGGGGGTGCATGTGTAATCACGGTTTCCTGCCAGAAAATCGAGATACAGGCTTGAGTGGTTAAAGGTCCAGGACGACTTGGCCTGACGGAGAATGGTTCTGAACAGCTCTTTTGTACCTTCTCTGCCCAGAAAGCAGTCCTGATCATCGGCTGAATCGTAATTAAAACCAGCGGCCACGGTCATGGCCTCAACTCCCAGAGAGCTAAGATGATCAAACAGCCGGACCGCGTTTTCCACTGTCTGTCCTTTGAAAAAGGTGGTGTTGGTGGTTACCCTGAAACCGGCTGCTACCAGTTTGCGGATGGCTTCCGTAGCCTTTATAAAGGCTCCCTTGTGGCAGACCGCAAGATCGTGGTGCTCATCCATACCATCCAGATGGACATTAAATGTGAGATAGGGGGTGGGGGAAAAATCATGGAATCGCTTTTCCACCAGCAGGCCGTTCGTACAAAGATAGATAAACCGTTTGCGGCTGATGAGCTCATCTACAATAGTGGTGATCTCCGGGTGGAGCAATGGCTCGCCTCCGGCTACGCTCACCACCGGCGCGCCGCATTCTTCAGCCGCTCCCACACATTCTTCAACACTGAGATGGTTGCGCAATACCTCAGGGGGATAGTTCACCTTGCCGCAGCCCTTACAGCGCAGGTTGCAGCGAAAGAGAGGCTCAAGCATCAGCACCAGCGGAAAGCGCTTCCGGTTCATCAGTATCTGATTGATGATATACTTCCCGATACGGGCTTTTTGAGTAATTGGTATTCCCACCAGGTTACCTAGATAAAATTATGGACTCATGAGCGCGGCTCATCACTCAGGCAGCTCTGGCTACAGCCTGTCCGGTCTCAATGAGATTTTCTTTGATATCGGCTGGTTCTTTGTCGCCGGCATCCTGGTCTTGATGCAGGTTTTCCGGATAGTATCGGGGCTGCATGAATCTGCGGATGGCTTGCTCCACACTTTCTATGGAGACCTGGGTATCGAGACAGGGTCCGTGGGGCCTGGAATTCAAAACCCCATAGACAGGCAGCGGATAGGTGTCCTGGATACCGCCGGCCATGTCTCGTTCGCAGGCCACGGCCACAATCATCTTCGGCATGCGCTGGATCACGATTCTGCGGGCAATGGTGCCGCCGGTGGCAATGGCCAGAAAGACAGAGTACCGTTCGCTCAGGGCGATCAGGTCGTTAATGGGACATTTCCCGCAACGTTTGCAGTTATAGATGGAATATGTCAGGCGCCTCTTGCACTTGGAGTTCTGTAGACAATGAGGCATGAGCAGCAGCATCTCTTCCGGCTTGTAGCGTCCTGCCGTCTTAAGGACGAGCTCGTTATTTACCTCCACGAATGATGAACGGACTTTGTTCTTGGATATGCCGATGGCCTGACCAAGCAGGATCATGAACGGCAGAAACAGCTTGACTGTCAGACCCCGCATCCGGGAAAAAAAAGGCAGGGTTTTACCGAACCTGATACTGAGAATGAGGCTAAGCGAGGCCAGGCCGACAAGCACTATAATGCAACCGATGACAAGTCCTAACAGGATGGGCCCCAAGGGGTGAATGTTGGCAAGGTCGATGGTCGACATGCCCCAGACCAGAAAAAGACAGAAGATCGCCATGCCGTTGGTACCCATGACCAGTCCGATAAACAGACGCTTTTTTGCCTTATCGGCCTTGCGGTCTTTCTGGTCAAAGGCCTGCAGGGCCTGTAGCGAAACCGGGTTCTGTACGGCAGGATTGCCTCCTGATACGGGCATGGCCGATTTTTCCATATCTTCTCTCATCCTTTCGTAATTGTTTATACTCTTTTTAATACTCTTCAAGCTCTGCCGGCTTAAACCTCACCTTTTCTTTCTTGCCGGCTATCTCGTGAAACGTTGTTGCCCCGTGGTCCTGCAGCCAATGAATCACACCATCAACCAGCCGCTCCGGGGCAGAAGCGCCGGCCGTCACTCCAACACGTCGTACACCCTCAAGCCAGGCCGGATCGATATCGCTGGCATCATCGATCAAATGGCAGTCAATTCCCTGGCGCTTTCCCACTTCCCTGAGCCGGTTGGAGTTGGAACTGTTTTTTGAGCCTACTACAAAGAGCAGGTCTGTTTTACCGGCCAGCTCCTTCACGGCATTTTGCCGATTCTGGGTAGCGTAACAGATGTTTGAGATCGGTCCCTTGATACCTGGAAACCGCTTTTCCAGGGCTTGGAGCACTTCGGCAATATCATCCTGGCTTAGGGTGGTCTGGGTGACATAGGCCATTCGTGCGGGATCATTCACCTGCAAGGTCTTGACTTCGTCAACAGTTGCTATGATATGGACATGCCCATCGATTCTTCCGGCAGTCCCCTCCACTTCAGGATGATCATGATGGCCGATGATGACCACATCGTATCCTTCCTCATGATATTTTTCCACCATTCTGTGGACACTGGCCACAAGAGGACATGTTGCGTCGATGGTCCTGAGCCCCAGTTCGGCCGCTTGTTCTTCTGTAGCCCTGGAGACGCCGTGAGCGCTGAAAATGGCAGCGGCACCTGTCGGAATATCAGAGAGATGTTCCACAAAAACCGCGCCCTGTTCCTGAAGTTCCCGGATCACGTGCCTGTTGTGAACAATTTCATGCAGGACATACACAGGCGCGCCGTGTTTCTCAAGAGTGAGCCGGACCGTCTTGATGGCCCGGATCACACCCGCGCAAAATCCCCTCGGATTGGCCAGAATGATTTCCACTCCCTACTCCATCATTCTCCATATCGAAAATGGAAAGAAAAAAGTTTAACATTTTTATTGTATCTGTTTATCGAACAAATACCACAATCTCACGTTTTCTCAATAACAAATGTGTATCCTTATTACCGGAGCGACCGGCTTTATCGGCTATCATGTCACCAAGCTGTTAAGGGAACAGCAGTGTGACATCCGCGCATTGGTGTGTCCTGCCAGCGAAGTGGCCGAGCTGAAAACACTCGGAGTTGAGCTTACCCGCATTTCACTGCCCGGGTGTGCAGGAACCATAGCGTCTTCCACTTGACCCGCATCCAACCTGCGAATATAAACATGTGACCCGGCAAACAGCAGTGAGACCAATCCAGAGATATCGGTCATAGTACCTGCTTACAACGAGGCACCGGATATTGGGCCTCTGGTAATGCGTTTGCCGGCAGAATTGGTGGTGCACATATATTATAAATCCTCAGGTAAGCGAATATATGCAGTACGAGAGGTGCTGGAGTGAGGGCCAAACTCAGTGCCACAATGAAGTTTTTGCTGAGGATAGGTCTCAGTGTCTGTCTCCTTGCCTGGCTTATATCAAAGACAAACCCGCATGATTTGCTAGCAGCTTTCCTTGATCTATCATTCTTTGTGTGGGCTGTTGCCTTTCTGATGTATTTGGCCTCCCAGGTTATAAGCAGCATCCGTTGGTATTTCCTGGCCCATGCCCTTGATTTTTCCGGACCTTGGTCCATATACCTCAAATATTACTTTGTAGGTATGTACTTCAACCTCTTCCTGCCCACCAGTGTTGGCGGGGATATGCTGAAGATGCACTTTATTTCTCGGGGAGAACCCAAAAAGCTGAGGGCCACCTATAGCCTGGTGGCAGACAGGCTCTTCGGGCTTGCTACTATGTTATTGCTTGGAGCAGGTGCTGTCCTCATAGGACACGGCATACTTCCCAATTACTTCGAGCACCTTCTTTGTGTTGCCGGGATCTGTGTCATTGCCTCATTTCTGGGTCTGCCAATGGCCTACAAGCTTCTTAGCAGTGCCTGGCCTAAGATTGGGAAAAGGCTGGCAGTGTTCCTGGTATTCTGGGAAAAACCAAAGGCCCTGTTTGCAGCTTTGAGCCTATCCCTGGTTCTTCAGGTCCTTGGAATGAGTGCGGTGGCTCTCCTGGCAAAGGACATGGGACTCAGCCCCCCAGCGGCTTTTTACTTTGCGGCCTTTCCTTTGGTAGCAATCCTTACAGTACTGCCTATAAGCTTTAATGGTATAGGCATTAGAGAAGGTGGATTCATCTTCTTCCTGGGGCTCAAGGGCATATCTGCCGAAAAGGCCCTTACCCTGAGTCTGAGCTTCTTTGCCATACAGATTGTGGCAAGCCTGATAGGAGGTCTTGTATACGCCTTTGGTTTTCATAAAAAGCTGCTTAAAGATTATGCTGAAAAAATGTAGGTAACCGTTCAAACTGTCCCGGCAGCCGGATGGGAAGTAAACAATTATTGTAACCGTTCACGGCTTACAATAGCCCACTAGCACCTTTATATGTCCGAGGACATCTACTATTTCGAAAAAGTTCGTGCGTTCCAGTGCCTGATAAGTTACAGTATCAGACATGGAAACAATCCTGACATATCGGGGGCGATCAGTCACCAACCAAGACATTACGACTATCAGAGAAATCATAACTGCATATCCCAATAGCAGCAGACGCTTCATCTCGCAAGAGGTGTGCAGAGCTTGGAACTGGCGGCAATCAAATGGCATTCTTAAAGACATGGTTTGCCGCAGCTTACTTCTTCTGCTTGAGACAAAAGGCTTTATCAAATTACCACCGCGAAAATTAACTCCCCCGAACCCACTTGCCAATCGGAAAAAACCTCCCAGGATAGTCATTGACGAATCACCACTCAAATGCCCTCTTGAGAATGTTGTCCCTGTCAGGCTTGAACAGGTACGAAAAACTCCTCGTGAAAAGATGTTCAATAGTCTGGTTAATCAATATCATTATCTCAGATACACTCAGCCTGTTGGAGAGCATCTCAAATATATTGCATTTTCCCATGACCGTCCAATTGCTTGCCTGGCATGGGGTTCACCACCATGGCACATAGGCGTGAGAGATCGTTTTATTGGCTGGCCCAAAGAGATCAGACAAAAGAATCTCCATCTGATTGCCAATAACGTCCGTTTTTTGATATTACCATGGGTTCAGGTTTCTTGTCTGGCGTCATATCTATTGGCGTTGAATCGTCACTGCTTGTCACAAGACTGGCAACGCCTATACCACCATCCTGTATATCTGCTTGAGACTTTTGTTGACACACAACGGTGCCGCGGGACCTGTTACAAGGCGGACAATTGGATCTGCGTGGGACAAACAACTGGTCGGGGCAAGCTCAACAAGTCGCATCAACCACTACTTTCCAAAAAGGCTGTCTATGTCTATCCTTTGACCGGAAACTTTCGCCGAGAGTTATGCCATGACGCATGATGAAGCTTTGGCAGTGTATCATGCCGGTCCAAAAGTCGTAGTCAAAATTCTATGTGATCTCAGAGACACTATTGAGTCCCAGCAAGTGAAGATAAGAACCTTGGAAATCAAAATCGCCAAGCTTACAAAGAATTCCTCCAATTCCAGCAAACGTCCTTCTTCTGATGACATCACAAAGCCCAAATCCAACAAGAAAAAGAAGGGCAACCGCAGAATCGGTGGACAACCCGGGCATCAGAGACATGAGCGGCCTTTGTTTGCCGAAGAGGAGATTGACAAGTTTCATCCCTACATATTGACTACTTGTCCGGACTGTAACGGTGAAGTCAGTATCA
>JAUWGF010000164.1:0-4021 GCA_030606515.1 Deltaproteobacteria bacterium
AAACACCGGATTAGATCCATTCTGCGAACAAGCATTGATACAAGGTCATAAGGGGGCAAAAAGCCCACGGAGCCAAATGCATCACCCAGGGTCTTTGCCCAAAGGCCAGGGAAGTCCTTTTGAAGCCTCTGATAAAGATACTTCACCCCTTGGCCTTTGCTCTTCAGCCTTTGGTCTTCGAGCCACGCCCAAGGGCTGAGCCCTGCCGCCTCTGCTTTCCAGGCACCTTTTAGAATATTCCCGGCAATTACAGAAGCCAATGCCTGGTCATCAACAGGTCTTTCTAAAAAACGCAGGATCTCAAGAATCTCCTGCACCAGGGAGTCCTCCCTGATGTCAAGCTGCCTGTGGGAAAAAACCGGGATGCCTGCTGAGATGAGGCTGTGGCTGAAATCCTGTACGTCCTGATTGTCCCTGACAAGTACCAGTACATCCCTGGGACTGTGGCGAAAGAGGACGTCTCTCTTTAAGAGCTTGACCAGGCTGAGTTTTGATTCCTCTTTTATTTCCTCCGAGCGTCCTTCCCGGCTGAGGATCTCCACCCTTACCATGCCTCCCTTGTGGCTGATTGCATGGGCAGGCGGAAGCTCCTGCGCGGCCCCTGAGAACACGTTGCCTATATATTCGGGGTCTAAGACATCCGATACAGCAGGCTCCTCTTTCATCCAGCGCTCAAGATTTCCCCTGTCAAATATCTGGGCCACAAACCCAAGTAGGATTTCCCTGCTCCTCCAGTTATATGGAAGAACAAGATCCAGAGGGCCGGTGTCTCCAAGAGAGGCAAAGGACCCGGGACCATTTTGAAATACCTCGAGATCGCTCCCCCTCCACCTGTAAAGCAATTGTTTCCTGTCCCCTACGCAGAACAAGGAACCCCCTTGCGACATGGCATTATCAATCAAAGGGAAAAGGGTTTCCCACTGGAGGATACTGGTATCTTGAAACTCGTCCAGCAGGAAGTGATACAGCCGGTCTCCAAGACGAAAAATCACCTCCGGCAAGGCGAACTCGGTCAGGAGCCTCCTTGCAAGGCTGTTAATATCGCTAAAAAAAATACTCCTTGATCCGGACTTAAGATCTGAGAGCTGGTCTCTCCATGGAACCAGCATCTTCAAATATGGCCCTGATACCTCAAGGGCCCTTGTCTCAGCATACGCTCCGGCAAGGGTCCTTAACGCCTTCCATTCAACAGAAAGGCCTTTGGGAACACTTGCTCCCTTAAGACAAAGATCTTTTAGCTCTTCTCTCTCCCATGCCTTTGAGGAGAGTACCTTGGGCAGGTCTCCGCGAGCTACCCCTGACAGGGCCTTGTGGCTGTAGGATTTTATCTTCAGACCATGGGCCTCTGCCTTATCCAGGAAGCCCTGAGCTGACTTGGACAACTCCATGGCCAAATCCCGGGAGCCCTTGCGCCTTTTTTCTATCTCGAACCGGAGACCGTAGGTTGTTTCTTTCTCATTAAGCGACTCCAGCACCCGGAGAAGCTCTGCCCTTGGCCACCAGGAACCGCGTGCCTGGAAAAGAAGATAATGAAGCACGAAATTCTGCAACAATCCCCACAACCCCGGATCTTGTGCTGAACAAAGCAAAATACGGTCAAGGGCAGCAGCCCTGAGTGGTGCCTCGTGTGTCTCGATTTCGTCTTGCTGCGACAGCCCCAGTTCCTGAGGGGCCGCCTGGATCAGGCGGTATATGAAGCTGTCAATGGTCCTGACCTGCCACTCATCATACCCTGCGAGTATCTCATCTATCTGTTTCAGTGCGAGTTCCTTCATCCTTGCCTGTGACAAATCCAGTAAGGGAGAAAGGACTTCTATCGCTTCCTTTTCTTCAAAGGCCGCCTGCTTCAGAAGCTCCAGTATGCGTTTCCGCATCTCCGCAGTGGCTTCGTTGGTAAAGGTTATGGCAAGTAGATTCTTGAGACGGCTCCTGGGAATTTTTTCTGAAAGAAGAAACTGTACAAATCTGCAGGCGAGAAGAAAGGTCTTGCCGGAACCGGCGGAGGCCTCGACCCTCAAAGCGTGAGGAAAAGAAAGCTCACGATCTGAAGGAAGCATATTCATTTGGTGATTCCGCTGAAAATACCCCATCTGCTGCGTTGCATAAGAGCTGAAAGCCTGAAGCTGAAAGCTGAAAGGGGTTGATTTCGATAGCTCTTTGACCTTTGAGCTTTGACCTTTGAGCTGATTTCAGCGCCTTGCATCTGAAGCATTTTGAGCGGAATCATCCTCGTAGGATTTCAGCCGACACAGAGGTCATGAACCAACTTGAAAGTTTCCTCTGCCTTGGAAAAAACTGCCTTGACCTCAGCCCTTGAGGGAGGGCTATCACATGACTCCTCAGCTTTCCGTAATTCCCAAATGGACTGGGTAATTCGTCTCGCCTCATCCGGCGTATACGTGAGGTCGGAAATGGCTTTATATAAAGCCTTGTTGTCCATCTCCAGAAAATTCTTTTTTGTTCTTGGAAGGGCTGCGGCCATGGCCTTGATCAAGGCTGTTGCCACATCTGAGCAACGGCCGATAGCAACCGCCGGATGATCCTCCCGTAATGCAGCCTTTGCTTCCTGAAGGTGCGTTCTGGCATATTTCAAAAAGGTATGTACACGGATCATAAAAACCACTAAAAAAATGAAATTTCACTGCAAAATTCAGCTCTTACTTTTTTTCACTCAGAAACTTGTACAGGATTTCATTGTCCCGGACCCAGCCCAACTCCCGGCGGACCACATACTCCTGATACTCGAGATCATCTTTGAGCCTTTTGATCTGCTCCTCAAGGGCGGTATTTTTCTTAGCAAGCTCCATGCTTGACAGATAAATCCGCTCGCGTTCCTTCTTCATCCGGTGAAGTTTCCACAGCCCAAAAGGCCCCACCACATCCCAGAGAAAAACAAGCCCGAGAATGATACCTACGATCAACCACAGATGGGACCCTGCAATTCCGTCATTTCCTAGATGAACTGAATTGTTGCGACTATACTTTCGCATACCATTCTCCTAAGAAAAAAACATAGAACTTTTTGCTGTGTAATCAATAAATTAATAAAGTATCCCGTAACTTCTCAACAAGTCTGGGTAACAGTTACTGGATGGTCGCAAAATATGATTCGCCCGGACTTATTGAGAAATTACATTTTATAATAGAAAGAGCGTAGCGACTCCTTAACTTTAGGCACTTCAAACTTTAGATCACTTAGCAACTTGTTCGTAAATACAATTAGTTACTACGATAAACTACTATTGGAGCATTAGTCAAGCAAAGATGTGGCCTCAATGTAGGTCTGATATACCCCCTGCAAAAACTCGGACACTGCTACAAGGGCCGCGAGACTTGTAGCCCATTTGATTATATGTACACGAGTAGGATTGTACTTGAACATCTTTTTTGTGAGCCCGATAAAGAGATAGACAATGCCAAAACCATAGAGAAAACAGACAAGTAATTGCCGAACAATTTCAGTCATTGAGCCTGCTTTCCCTGAAAAAAATAAAGTCAATAGAACCATGGCGATCACATGGAGTATATCGTGTTTTGTCCACTGGCTTTTTTGAGTTATGCTTTTTCCAGACATCCTCTAGTAATGCTCCCCGAAACTTGCTTCGGTCTATTTGGATTACCATGTAGGTCCATGACAAACAAGTGCTTTGTCACTCAAGGTCTTATTCTAAAACAAAGGCCTTCCTGTCATCTCCGCAGGTTGCTCAATCCCCAGTATCTTAAGCAAAGTAGGGGCGAGATCACAAAGCTTGCCATCCTGTATAAGCTCAACGTCGCCGGCACCGCAGACAATAACAGGGACCGGGTTGGTTGTGTGAGCCGTCATGGGAGAGCCATCATCCAGCAACATGCATTCACCGTTTCCGTGGTCGGCAGTTATGATAACCGCGCCCCTTTTTACAAGAACGGCATCAGTGACCGCACCTACGCACTCATCCACAGTCTCCCCTGCCTTGACGACTGCATCAAAAACACCGGTGTGGCCCACCATATCGCCATTGGCGAAATTGCAGATAATCAC
>JAUWGF010000004.1:0-26179 GCA_030606515.1 Deltaproteobacteria bacterium
TTCGGGTTTTCTCCAAAACCTTTAAGCAGGCTGAAGCTTCCGGAACAGGGCCATGTGAAAAAAGCAGGGCTGTCCCATGGCTTTAGGTATATTAGGGAGATATCAGTAGAGGATCCCGATGCCTTTGATGTGGGCCAGGTCCTTACATTGAAGGATCTGGAGATCAGTAAGCTAGTGGATATAGCAGGAGTGAGCAAGGGTCGCGGTTTTTCCGGCACGATAAAACGTTACGGATTTTCTAAAGGTCCTATGGGTCATGGATCCAAACATCATCTAGCAGTGGGCTCTGTGGGACAGAGTGCTACTCCATCCAGGGTTGTCAAGGGCAAAAAGATGCCCGGTCGCATGGGAGGCCATCGTGTTACGGTGAAAAATTCGATGGTTGTTGATGTGCGACCTGATGAAAACCTGCTGCTGGTTAAGGGATGTGTCCCGGGTGCCATTAATCAGCTTGTATATGTGCGATTAAAATAGAGGAGACCGGGCAATCCATGACAACCCTGGCGGTTTATAGCGCACAGAGAGAGAAAGTCGGTGAGCTTACGGTGAGCGACACCGTTTTCGGTGTGATACCCAAGGAAGGAGTACTTCACGAAGTAGTCAAGTGGCAGTTGGCCGGAAAACGGGCCGGCACCGCCTGCATCAAGACGCGGGGTGAAGTCAGTGGAAGTGGAAGGAAACCTTTTCGTCAGAAAGGGACCGGCCGGGCCCGTGCAGGCAGCAATAAGTCGCCTTTATGGAAACGAGGCGGCTCGGTATTTGGTCCAAAGCCAAGGGATTACAGCTATAGCTTACCTAAAAAGGTCCGCCGTCTGGCGCTGAGGATGGCGTTGAGCACAAAGATCGAGGGCGATCGTCTCCTGGTCCTCAGGGATTTTGGTCTGGAGCAAATAAAAACCAAGGACATGAAAGGCCTGCTTGATCGTTTTAATATAAAGAAGGCCGTAATAGTGACTGATACTCCGGATAAGATCCTGGAACTGTCCTCACGGAATATCCCTAATGTTAAGATCCTGCCTTTAAAAGGCATTAATGTGTATGATTTATTGAAATACGAATATGTGATAATCAAGGAACCTGCCGTTGGAGTGATCGAAGAGAGACTGAAGCCATGAAGGAACTGTATTCGGTGATAAAGGCCCCGCTGATTACCGAGAAGGCCACTTTACAGAAAGAGATGGCAAATCAGTTAGTCTTCAAGGTGGATCAAAAGGCAAATAAAATTGAAATAAAAACCGCGGTGGAAAAGATCTTTAAAGTAAAAGTGCTGTCTGTCCAGACTATTAAGGTCAAAGGGAAGCCCAAAAGAGTCGGTCGGTTTACAGGTAAGCGTTCCGGCATTAAAAAGGCCGTTGTAAGGCTATATCCCGGGGAAAGTATCGAGTTTTTTGAGGGTGTATAATGCCAATTAAAAAATACAAGCCAACATCTCCGGCCAGACGCGGCATGACGGTATTGGTAGACCATGAAATCAGTGATAAGGCCCCGGAGAAATCATTGGTTGAGCCCCTTAAGCGCAGTGGCGGGAGAAACGTCTACGGGAGGATTACTGCCAGACATAGAGGCGGCGGGCACAGACGTAAATACAGGACCATAGATTTTCGGAGACATAAACTCGGTGTGCCCGCAAAAGTGGCTGCTATCGAGTATGATCCCAACAGGTCTTCCCGGATCGCTCTGCTGAATTATCTTGACGGGGAAAAGAGATATATTCTGGCTCCTTTGGGACTCAAGGTCGGCGAGTTCGTTATTTCTGACGACGTAGCGGACGTACACCCTGGGAATTGCATGCCCTTAAAGAATATTCCTTTGGGTACTCAGGTCCATAACGTGGAGTTGCGTCCGGGTAAGGGAGGACAGATAGTAAGGAGTGCTGGTGGTTCAGCTCAGGTAATGGCCAAGGAAGGCAAATACGTACAATTGCGCCTTCCAAGTGGAGAAGTAAGAATGTTTCTTAATACCTGCAGGGCTACTGTTGGTCAGGTAGGAAATCTCGATCATGAAAATGTTAAACTGGGTAAGGCCGGCAGGAGCCGGTGGCTTGGGAGACGTCCAAGTGTGCGTGGAGTAGCCATGAATCCCGTTGACCATCCCATGGGTGGTGGCGAAGGGAAGTCTTCCGGCGGCAGACATCCTTGCAGTCCATGGGGAATGCCGGCAAAGGGATATCGCACAAGAAAAAAGAACAAGCCCAGCGATGCCTTCATAGTACGAAACAGGCATAAAAAGAAGTAGTCTTTGGAAAATTCAGGAATTGCGAATTCAGGAATTGAAAATATTTTATTTATTTTAAATCCCTCAATTACTTAATTTTATCCGCAGATTACACAGATTAAGAAAATAGGAGAAAACAGGTGCCAAGGTCGGTAAAAAAAGGTCCTTTTGTTGATGATCACCTGATGAAAAAAGTGATTAAGGCCATTGAGACTAAAGACAGGCGTGTCATCAAGACCTGGTCTAGACGATCCATGGTTGTGCCTGACATGGTGGGGCTCACCTTTGCAGTGCACAATGGCAGGAAATTTATTCCTGTATTTATTACTGAAAATATGGTTGGGCACAAGCTTGGTGAGTTTTCGCCAACCCGCACCTATTATGGCCACGTTGCTGATAAAAAATCCAGGATTCGGAAAACGTAAGAGAGGGCATGGCACTAATGGAAGCCAGGGCAGTTGCCAAATACTTAAGGATTTCTCCGCAAAAGACTCGACTGGTTGCTGATGTGGTTCGTGGCAAGTCTGCGGGAGAGGCCTTGCAGATCCTCAGTTACATGCCCAAAAAGGGCGCAAGGATGATTAAAAAGGTGCTTGAATCGGCTTTGGCCAATGCGGATCAAAATCCAAATATCGATGTAGATATTCTGTACATTAAAAAAATCATGGTGGATCAAGGCCCTCAACTGAAGAGATTTCATCCCAGGGCAATGGGCAGGGCCTACAGAATACAACATCGTTTCTCCCACATAACGATAGTATTGGACGAAGGATAAATTAATATGAATAGGAAAATCAGGAGGATACCTTGGGTCAGAAAGTAAACCCAATCGGCCTCAGGCTACAAATAACGCGCACATGGGACTCGCGTTGGTTTTCGGAAAAGGAGTATTCCGCCCTGATCCTTGAGGACTACAAGATCAGAAAATTTATTAAGAATAGGGTCTATCATGCGGGAATATCCAAAATTGAGATAGAAAGGGCTGCACAGAGATTACGCATCCGCATATTCACCGCGCGTCCCGGAATAATTATCGGTAAAAAAGGTGTGGAAATTGAGAGCCTGAAGCGGTCTTTGGAAAAGATAATCAAACGGCGGGTAATGGTTGACATCACAGAGGTCCGAAGACCGGAAATAGATGCACAACTGGTAGCTGAAAACGTTGCGGGTCAGCTTGTACGGCGCATTTCCTTCCGGAGAGCCATGAAGAGGGCTATCAGTATAGCACGCAAGTTTGGCGCGCAGGGTATAAGAATTGCGAGTGCCGGCCGTTTGGGTGGCGCTGAAATGTGCCGCACTGAGTGGTATCTGGATGGCAGAGTCCCGCTACACACCCTTCGGGCCGATATTGATTACGGCGTGGCTGAGGCAATGACCACATATGGGGTAATTGGTATCAAGGTATGGGTGTTCAAGGGAGAAGTCCTGCCTGACAAAGAGTCAGAAGTTGCGGCAATGGAAATATAGTTGACAGTATTCGCCTGTTCCTGCTGGAGAGGAATAAATGCTTAGCCCAAAGAAAGTTAAATATCGCAAACAACAAAAAGGCCGTATAAAAGGCATGGCACAACGCGGAAACAGCCTGTCTTTTGGCGATTACGGCCTTAAGGCTATTGGCCGTGGCAGGATCACAGCCCAGCAGATAGAGGCCGCTCGGATTGCTATTACAAGGCGCGTCAAGCGTCGTGGAAAAATATGGATACGAATATTTCCGGACAAGCCTATCTCTAGTAAGCCTGCCGAGACCAGAATGGGTAAGGGTAAGGGCGCAGTGGATTCATGGGTGGCACTGATAAAGCCAGGCAGGATGCTTTATGAGATGGAGGGTGTAGATGAGGTTTCCGCCAGGGCGGCTCTGAGGCTGGCACAATATAAACTGCCCGTTCCTACTAAGATTATCGCTAGGAGTGAAATGCCATGAGCGTAGCTGATAAACTTAGGGAACTGAGCATAGAAGAAATTCAACAGAAAGAAAAGGACCTTCGACAGGAGCTTTTTAATCTTCGGTTTCAGCAAGCCACTCACCAATTGGAAAACATAATGAGGATTCGTACTGTGAGGCGTTCAATAGCAAGAGCTAAAACAGTACTTGCAGAGAAAGTTGTTGATTCTGAGGTCTAGCAATGGAGCAGGGCATGAATGCCGACAAGAAATCTCGTAGAACACTTATTGGCACTGTTGCCAGCGACAAGATGGACAAGACAGTGGTTGTTAAGGTTGTCCGGCGAGTACAGCATCCAATGTATGGGAAGTATATACAGCGGCAAAAGAAGTATATGGCTCATGATATAGAAAATAGCTGCAGAATAGGCGACAAAATTCTAATAGAAGAGTATCGTCCTCTGAGTCGACGCAAACGTTGGGTCGTTAAAGGGATTCTTGAAAAGGGTCTCTAGAACAGGAAAAGAAAGGGAAGGATCATATCATGATCCAGCAAGAAACATTATTAAATGTCGCCGATAATTCCGGTGCAAAACGCGTGTGTTGTATTCGGGTTTTGGGCGGAACCCGTAGGCGTGTTGCAAGTATAGGGGATACGGTAGTCGTTTCGGTCAAGGAGGCCATACCAAATTCCAAAGTAAAAAAAGGTGATGTGGTTAAAGCCGTTGTAGTACGGACCAAGAAGGAGATATCCAGAGTTGATGGTTCTTGGATACGGTTCGACGAGAACGCAGCGGTTTTGATAAATCAATCTGGAGAGCCGGTTGGTACTCGAATTTTCGGACCAGTGGCCAGGGAATTAAGGGCAAAGCGTTACATGAAGATAATATCGCTTGCACCCGAGGTACTTTAGTCCAAGGAGACCGGGTCAATGAAGACTGTAAAGACATATCTGAGAAAAAATGACCGGGTAATGGTTAAGACTGGCCGAGATAAGGGTAAGGTCGGCAAGATCCTCTCCATTTTGCCTGCAAAGGGAAGAGCACTTGTTGAGGGCGCACAGATAGTCAAACGCCATACAAAACCAGGTCCTGGTACAGGGGGCGGCATTTTAGAGAAGGAAGCATCCATCCACTTGTCTAATCTCATGCTAATTTGCCCCAAATGTACCGAGTCAGCGCGAATATCCAGGAAAACCCTGGGAGATGGCAATAAAGTCCGCGTCTGCAAGAAATGCGGAGAGGTCATTCCGACAGAAAAAAAGTAGGTCTTGTGGAGACATTTAGGCATGGTCCTCTTAGAAGAGAAATATAAGAAAGAATGTGTTCCGGAATTAATGGAACATTTTGGATATAAGAATCCCCATCAGGTACCCAAAATCGAAAAAGTGATTTTGAATATGGGGCTTGGTGAGGCAATTGAAAATCCAAAAATTTTAGACTCTGCGGTTGAGGAATTAACCCTTATATCCGGACAAAAACCGGTAGTCACGAGGGCCAGGAAATCAATTGCAGCCTTTAAGTTAAGAGAAGGAATGCCCATAGGGTGTTGTGTGACCCTTAGAAGGCGACGAATGTATGATTTTCTTACAAAGTTTATCAACATTGCTATTCCCCGGATCAGAGACTTCAGGGGCGTATCGCCAAAGGCTTTTGATGGAAAGGGTAATTACACTTTGGGCGTTAAGGAACAGATTATCTTTCCAGAGATCGACTATGACAAAATAGACAAGATCAAGGGAATGAATGTAACGATAGTTACGAGTGCAAAAACCGATGATGAATCTCGGTTCTTGTTGCACGTTTTAGGTATGCCGTTTCGTGGGTAGAGTTCATTGAGGAGAGACCTTTGGCTAAAAAGGCGTTGATAAATAAGGCACAGAGGAAACCCAAGTTTGGTGTCAGAAAGTATAATAGATGTCCGGTTTGTGGCCGTCCACGTGCCTTTATCAGAAAATTTGGCTTATGCAGAATATGTTTCAGAAAAATGGCATCCCAGGGGGTAATTCCCGGGGTAACCAAAGCCAGCTGGTAGCTGTAAAACTCCATACATTTGGGAGAGCTTGAATATGTCTATGACTGATCCTATAGCGGACATGCTTACACGGCTCAGAAATGCCAATAAAGCAAGGCATGACAGGGTTGATATTCCTTCCTCTAATTTGAAGGTGGAAATTGCGAAAATACTTAAGAAAGAAGGCTATATAAGCAACTTTCGTACTTTCAAGGACAGACGGCAGAAAATTCTTCGTTTGTTTCTCAGATACTCTGATGGGCAGCCTATTGTTCTCGGATTAAAGCGAATAAGCACTCCTGGATGCCGGGTATATTGTAAAAAAGGCACAATTCCAAAGATAAGATCTGGGCTTGGCACAGCACTGATTTCTACATCAAGGGGCATCATGACTGATGTCGAGGCCAGGCAAAATAACGTAGGCGGAGAAGTTATCTGCGCCATTTGGTAATCTGGAGCTTTTTCATGTCTCGAATCGGTAAAAGACCCATAGACGTCCCTTCAGGGGCCAAGGTCACCATAGATGGACGTGTTATTACTGTTCAGGGTCCCAAAGGTGCCTTGAGCAGGGAAATTCATCCCTTGGCAAGTGTTGAAAAAGATGGTGAACACCTGATAGTCAGAAGAGCTGATGATACGAAGCAGGGTCGCTCAATACATGGGTTGTTCCGAACACTTATAAACAATATGGTAGTCGGGGTCACAAAAGGATTTACGCGTGAGCTTCTGGTAATAGGAGTCGGTTACAAAATTGAGGAGAAGGAGAATGAGCTGATTTTTCACGTTGGCTATTCTCATCCAATAGAGTTTCCTCTTCCTGAAGGAATCAAGGCTCGGGTAGAGCGGCAAAAGGAAATTCGGGTAATCCTGGATGGATATGATAAGGAGCTTTTGGGACTTACGGCTTCGAGAATCCGGTCTCTTAGGCCACCAGAGCCTTATAAAGGCAAGGGAATCAGGTATGCGGATGAACAGATAATCCGCAAAGCTGGAAAGACTGCTGCACAATAGTTATGGATTTTAGAATCATTAGCAATATTGCATATGGAAATAATTATGGCAAAGACCAGCCCTAGGCTGAAGGCGCGTTTCAGGCGTAAACAGCACATACGAAAACATATATCAGGGACAGCAGAGCGCCCGCGGATGGTAGTCTTTCGGAGCAGCAAACACATATACGCTCAGATTATCAATGATGAACAAGGTGTCACAATTGCGGCTGCTTCTTCGTTAACTCCTGAGATCAAAAGCAAGACAGGCGATCTTGAAGACAAAAAAGCTATGGCTAAAGAGGTCGGCCGGATTATTGCCCAAAGGGCTAAGGAAAAGGGTGTAAATACCATAGCATTTGATCGTGGTGGATATCTTTATCACGGCCGAATCAAGGCTCTTGCTGATGCGGCCAGAGAAGTCGGCCTTGATTTCTGAATTCTAATAGTTAGCTGCTGTAAGGGGGTGGCGTTGCAGGGAAAACATATAGATAATGAACAAGAACTGATAGAAAAAGTAGTCTATATTAACCGGGTGGCTAAGGTGGTCAAAGGTGGAAGACGCTTTAGCTTCAGTGCTCTTTCGGTGGTAGGTGATGGGGCCGGCAAAGTTGGTTTTGCCATGGGAAAGGCTAGAGAAGTTCCTGAGGCCCTCAGAAAAGCCCGCGAGAAAGCCACTAAGTCTATGATCAAGATACCGATGGTAAGCAAAACCATACCTCACGAAGTGATAGGCCATTTTGGCGCAGGCAGGGTTTTGTTGAAACCTGCGTCACCAGGTACCGGAGTTATAGCCGGAGCTGTAGTAAGGGCGATTATGGAGGCGGCGGGAATTCAGGATATATTGACAAAATGCCTTGGCTCCAAAAATCCGCACAATGTAATGCATGCCACATTTAATGGTCTGGAAGTCTTACGTATTTCCGTATCCAGGGCAAAGTGCAGGGGCAAAACCGTAGAATAGGTAATTTATTTATCAGGAGCCCATATGATTACATTGGATTTATTAAGACCTCATCCCGGATCCAAACGCGGGAAAAAACGCGTTGGAAGAGGGCCGGGGTCTGGACATGGGAAAACGGCCTGCCGGGGTCAGAATGGCCAAAAATCCCGATCCGGCGGCAGTATTCGTCCAGGATTCGAAGGCGGCCAGATGCCGTTGTATAGGAAACTCCCGAAAAGGGGTTTCAAGAACCGTTTCAGAAAGGTCTATGGCGTATTGAACATTGGTGATCTGTCAGAGATCAGGCATGAAGGAGTGGTGGATATCGCCGTTTTGAAAGCATTGGGACTAGTATGTAAGCGCCATCATCTCCTGAAAATATTAGGTGACGGAGAGATACAGCAGCCGGTAACGGTTCGCGCCCACGCGGTCAGCGAAAATGCTAAAAATAAAATAGAGACTGCTGGTGGACGGATAGAGATCATTACGGACCGGGGCCAGGAGGCAAATATTGTTTAAGGGATTAGGGGGTATAGGCCAAATACCGGAGCTGCGTAAACGCATTGGTTTTACGTTGCTTATGCTGGCTGTATATCGGGTTGGAGTCCAGATCCCTACTCCTGGTATTGATGTTGCGGCCATGGCGTCCTTTTTCGATCGTGCCCAGGGGACGCTGTTTGGTATGTTCAATATGTTTTCTGGTGGGGCGCTTGAGAATATGTCCATTTTATCTTTGGGCATAATGCCTTACATCAGCGCCTCCATCATTATTCAGCTCCTTACAGTAGCCATCCCGCACCTTGAGGCCTTAAAAAAGGAAGGTGAGGCAGGAAGAAAGAAGATCAGCCAGTATACCAGGTATGGTACAGTGGGCCTGAGCATTATTCAGGGGCTTGGAATAGCCATTACTCTTGAGAGTCTGACAGCTCCGGGGGGTGCTCCGGTCGTAGCAGAGCCCGGCTGGCCTTTTCGGCTCTTAAGTGCTCTGACCTTTATGTCAGGGACAGTATTTCTGATGTGGCTCGGAGAGCAGATTACGGAAAGAGGTGTTGGTAATGGTATTTCTCTGATTATCTTCGCCGGCATTGTAGCCAGGATGCCTTCAGCCATGATAGACACGTTCAGTCTGATGCGTACAGGTGATATACACCTGGCTCTAGTTATATTTCTTTTAGTGATGATGGTGGCGGTAATTGGATTTATCTGCTTTATGGAGCGGTCCCACAGGCGTATTCCAGTCCAATACGCCAGGAGAGTAGTGGGACGAAAGGTATATGGAGGGCAGAGCACCCATCTGCCTTTAAAAGTGAATACTGCAGGAGTAATACCACCGATTTTTGCATCGTCTATTATGATGTTTCCTGCAACCATAGCAAATTTTATCCAGGTACCCTGGATGCAGAGTATATCTCAGGGTCTGAGACCCGGAAGTTTGTTTTATGAGACGATCTTTGTAATGGCCATTATCTTTTTCTGTTATTTTTATACAGCCATGATCTTCAATCCGGTTGATATAGCAGATAATATGAAGAAGCACGGGGGTTATGTCCCAGGTCTCAGACCAGGAAGGCGTACTTCTGAATATATTGACAGGGTTCTGACCAGGATTACTCTGATAGGTGCTATTTATGTTTCCGCGATTTGCGTATTACCAAGTATATTGATTTCAAAGTTAAATGTGCCTTTTTATTTTGGTGGAACGGCCCTTCTGATTGTTGTAGGTGTGGGAATGGATACCATGGCTCAAATTGAATCCCATCTTATCACCAGGAGCTACGAAGGGTTTATGAAGGGGGCCAAGCTGAAGGGAAGAAGGTAGAGTGAATGCAAAAGGAACAAAGGTAAATTAGATGTCCAAAGAAGATGCAATACAGGTTGAGGGAAAGGTGCTTGAAACCTTACCCAATGCCATGTTTCGCGTTGAGCTTGAAAATGGTCACAAAGTACTTGCACATATTTCAGGTAAGATGCGTATGCACTATATAAAAATATTGCCTGGTGATACAGTGACCGTAGAGCTGTCGCCCTATGACCTGTCCAGGGGCCGTGTTATATATAGGGCCAGGTAAATCTCAGTTGCAGAAAAGATTTAATCCTGGTCCGAAAGAGCGAAGAGGAATATGCCATGAAGGTTAAAGCATCAATCAGACGTCGTTGTAAGGACTGCAAAATAATCCGACGCAGAGGCATACTGCGAGTGCTTTGCAAAAATCCAAGGCACAAACAGCGACAAGGATAGCTAGGGGGTTGATCTGTGGCAAGAATTGCAGGCGTTGAACTGCCAAAGAATAAGAGGTTGGAGATTGCGCTCACGTATGTTTATGGGATTGGACGTACAACTGCCCAACAAATTCTGGATAAGGCAGAAATTGACAGAAACAAAAAATCCGATGATTTGACGGATCAAGATATCACGTCGCTACGGAAGATTATCGATGCCGATTATAAAGTGGAGGGAGATCTTCGCAGAGAGGTGTCATTGAACATCAAGCGATTGATGGATTTTGGCAGTTATCGGGGACTTAGACATCGTAGAGGACTTCCGGTTAATGGACAGCGCACCAAAACAAATGCTCGTACACGAAAGGGACCCAGGCGCTCAGTAGTCAAAAAGAAGAGAAGAATTTAGTAACGGAGGGCGGAGTAATATGGCATCACCGAGAAGAGGTGGCCGAAAAGAAAAGAAGAATGTGCCGGAAGGTATTGTGCACATACGATCTACTTTTAACAATACCATAATAAATATAACTGATAAACAGGGGAATACAATTTCCTGGGCAAGTGCAGGGACCCAGGGTTTTAAGGGTTCGAGAAAAGGCACTCCGTTTGCCGCCCAGGTAGCGGCTGAAAACGCTGTAAGAAAAGCAGCAGACCATGGCATGAGAAGTGTTGAAGTACATCTCAAGGGACCAGGTTCCGGAAGAGAGGCAGCAGTGCGGGCCCTCCAAATAGCAGGATTTAAAATCTCAGTTATTCGAGACGTAACATCAATACCTCATAACGGTTGCAGATCTCCAAAGAGACGAAGAGTATAGGACTGCATCAGAGTATTAATTAGGCTTATTTATATGTTTCCAAGTTACCGGAGGAAGTATTTTGGCTAGATATACAGGACCACGATGTCGCTTGTGTCGCAGAGAGGGTTGCAAACTTTTTCTTAAGGGAGACAGGTGTTATTCAGATAAGTGTGCCTTTGAAAAACGCAGTTATGTGCCGGGAGAACATGGACAGGGCCGGATAAAAGTTTCTGACTATGGGATTCGGTTGAGAGAAAAACAGCGGGTTCGGCGTATGTATGGATTACAGGAGGCACAATTCAGGAGTTATTTTGATAAAGCTGATCGTCAAAAGGGGGTCACCGGTACTAATCTTCTAGTACTCCTGGAAAGACGTCTTGACGGCGTAGTTTATCGCCTTGGCTTTGCTGAGTCCAGATCACAGGCCCGTCAGTTAGTCCGTCATGGACATTTCATCATAAATGGGAAAAAAGTGGACATACCGTCTTTTTTGGTAAAGCAGGGAGACGAAATCAAAGTAACAGAGAAGAGCAAATCTATAGCTCCCCTGAAACAGGCGATGGGGGCAATTGCCCGCAGGGGTGTGCCTGAGTGGCTGGAACTGGATGAGGATAAGTTGCAGGGGACAGTGAAGGCAATGCCTGAACGAGGACACATAACTATGCCAATTCAGGAACAGCTAATAGTTGAATTCTACTCTAAGTAATAACCTGTGATACTGCTGACCCTAGAGATACTCTAGAGCAAAAGAATTGAATTATATCCGGAGTTCAAGAGGCTTAGATAGACAATATGACTGCTGAACAGACTCCATACTATCGCAACTGGCGGGAATTAATTCGTCCCAAGAGGCTTGAAGTTAATAGTGCAACACACACAGGGTTTTATGGCAAATTCAGTTGTGAGCCTCTGGAGAGAGGCTATGGCACCACACTGGGTAACTCCTTGCGACGTGTGCTCTTGTCTTCTCTACAAGGGGCTGCGATTGTTTCCGTAAAAATAGAAGGTGTATTGCACGAACTGGGAACCATACCAGGAGTAATTGAAGACGTAACAGATATTATTCTTAATCTGAAGGGTGTGCGCCTGAAGATTTTCAAGGATGAAGAAAAGATCCTGATATTGGAAAAACAAGGGCCTGGAGAAGTGCGTGCCGAAGATTTAATTGCTCCACATGGTGGAGTTGAGGTGCTGAATCCTGATCATCATATTGCCACATTGACGGAAGATGGTGAATTACGAATAGAAATGGTGGCTGAATGGGGCAAGGGATACGTCTCTGCTGAAAGCAATAAGGACCCTGATCATCCCATAGGTACTATAGCTATAGATGCTCTGTTTTCGCCGGTGCAGAAGGTCAATTTTGTTGTTACCAAAGCCCGTGTTGGCCAGATGACCGACTATGACAAATTGACCATGGAGGTCTTGACCGATGGTACAGTCCTTCCTGAGGACGCCATGGCTTATGCCGCAAAGATTCTGAAGGATCAATTTACGGTGTTTATTAACTTTGACGAGAAGGAAGAGTCCGAAGAGGAAAAGCTCTCTTCTGACTTTGAAGGCAAACTCGAATATCTGAACCGAAAAATTGATGAACTGGAATTTTCTGTACGCTCGGCCAATTGCCTTAAAAACGCAAATATCTACTACATTGGTGAGCTGGTACAAAAGTCAGAGCAAGAGATGCTCAAGACAAAAAATTTTGGCCGAAAATCTTTGCAAGAGATTCAGGGAAACCTCGATGGCATGGGATTACATCTGGGGATGAAGCTTCAGGGATGGAATCCGCCTGAGAAAACAGATGAGGAAAAAAATACTGAAAAAGAAGAAGGTGATGAGTAATGAGGCACCGAAGAAGGACGCATAGGCTGGGGTGTAAGACAGCTCATCGTAAGGCGATGCTCGGAAATATGGTAACATCGCTGTTAGAGCATGGTCGAATTGTCACAACAGTTCCAAGGGCCAAAGAGGTCAGGCGTGTGGCTGACAAAATGGTTACTTTGGCAAAAAGATCGAGTCTTCATGCAAGGCGTCAGGCATTTTCAGTCATACGTGACCGCAAAGTCGTTTCGAAGCTTTTTGATGAGTGGGGGCAGGAATTTGCCGATCGAAATGGTGGTTATACCAGGATAGTAAGGATAGGCCCACGAAGGGGAGACGCTGCCATGATGTCTATTGTGGAACTGGTCACCGAATCCCTGGAGAAGCCTAAGCCTCAACGTAAGCCTCAAAAGATGGCATCTGCTGAATCCGTGATACCGCAGGCTGCTCCTCCGGAACCGTCTGTTGATAAGCTGGAAAGCATGAAAGAGGAGGATGGCCCTGCTGAGGAAACCCGAATCAGTGAGGAGGCATCCGTCGCTGAGGAGGGAGTCGTAGAGGAAAAATCCGCCACCAGGGTTGAGGCCGTAGGAAAAGAGGCAAGCGAGGAGCCCGAAGTCACCGGCAATAAGACTTCCGGGGTAGATGTTGATTCAAAAGAGGGTGAAGTGCAAGAGGAGAAAAAGGGCGTAGAGACAGATAAAACTTGATTCGGCCCTTATAATAACACAGATTTCACTTAGTGTCGTATAATACGCTATAAAAGAGGTTGATTGCCCTCAGAACTGCAAGTTCTGAGGGCATTATTTGTTGAGAAAGCCTACTAAAAAAGATTAACTTTATTGACAACCTAAAATCAGGGGAATAAGCTTCAAAAACTACCTTGAGCTCCTAACCCAATTCTATTGCTAACAGTAACAGGGGTAAAGTATATGGCAAAGATGACCGGAAAACAAATGGTCGTAGAGGCCCTCAAGCGGGAAGGTGTCGATGTTATCTTTGGCTTTCCCGGCGGGGCTATTATTGATGTCTACGATACCTTGGAAAAAGACGGCACCATAAAGCACGTCCTGGTCCGACATGAGCAAGGAGCGGCCCATGCTGCCGATGGTTATGCCAGGGCTTCCGGAAAGGTGGGAGTGTGCATTGCCACGTCAGGTCCGGGAGCCACCAACACCGTTACAGGTATAGCAACCGCAAATATGGATTCGGTTCCCATGGTTGTATTTACCGGTCAGGTACCTACTGCCCTGATTGGTAATGACGCCTTCCAGGAAGTGGATATCGTAGGCATTACACGTCCTTGCACAAAGCACAATTACCTTGTTAAAGACGTCAAGGACCTTCCTCGGGTCCTTAAGGAAGCCTTTTATGTCGCGAGATCAGGCCGGCCAGGTCCTGTCCTTGTAGATCTTCCCAAGGATGTTCAAAACGGCAAAGCCGAGTTTGACTATCCACAGGAGATAAAGCTCCGTTCATATAATCCTGTAATCGAGCCTCACGGCAAACAGATTGAGCGGGCCTACAGGTTAATAGAGAAGGCAAGACGGCCTGTTATTTACGCAGGTGGCGGAGTAATCATCTCTGATGCGTATAAGGAGCTCAGGGCACTTGCTAAAGCGATGCATATTCCGGTAACCATGACTTTGATGGGGCTTGGCGGATTTCCCGGCACCCACGAGCTGAGCCTGGGTATGCTGGGCATGCACGGTACATACTCTGCTAACATGGCCATGGCAAACAGTGATCTCATCATTGCTATTGGCGCCCGCTTTGACGACAGGGTTACTGGAAAGATCGAGGCATTTGCTCCGCTGGCCAAGATAATTCACATGGACATAGATCCCACATCTATTCAGAAAAACGTGAAGGTGGATGTGCCAATAGTGGGTGATTGCAAGAGGGTACTGAAGAAGCTGTTGGACGCCGTAAAGGATGGTGGCCGCCCTGCTGAAGCCTGGATGGACCAACACCAGGCCTGGTTGCAGCAGCTTGATGCATGGAAAAAACGCCATCCCCTCACATATAAAGAGGAGCCTGGCGTTATCAAGCCCCAGAATGTCATTGAAAAGCTGTATGAGATGACAAAGGGACGGGGGGCTATCATTACTACAGAGGTCGGTCAGAACCAGATGTGGACCGCCCAGTTCTACAAATTCGACGAGCCACGGACCCTCCTGACTTCCGGTGGCCTTGGAACCATGGGTTATGGATTTCCTGCAGCTATTGGGGCCCAGATGGCCTTCCCTGACAAGCTGGTGGTGGATATAGCCGGTGACGGCAGTATACAGATGAATATTCAGGAGATGGCGACCGCCATGGAGCAACGCCTGCCTGTGAAAATAGTCATTCTGAACAACCAGTTTCTCGGCATGGTTAGACAATGGCAGGAGCTGTTCTATGATCGTCGGTATGCAGCTACTGAGTTTGAAATGACCCCGGATTTTGTGAAACTGGCTGAGGCTTATGGGGCCAAGGGGTTTAGAGCAACCAAGCCGGAAGAGGTTGATGATGTGCTCAGTAAGGGTCTTGAAGCGGAAGGTCTGGCGATTATGGAATTTGCTATAGCCCGCGAAGAAGGGGTATTCCCAATGGTCCCGGCCGGAAAGGCTACAACTGAGATGTTGCTCGTTTAATATCGAGGATAAGGAGCTTGGCCCTATGAAGCATACTCTCTCTGTATTAGTTGAAAATACTCCTGGTGCCCTTTCCCGCATAACAGGGCTTTTCAGTGGGCGGGCGTTTAATATTGAGAGCCTTAATGTGGCTGCAACCCTGGACCCGAGCCTGTCACATCTCACACTGGTGACAAGAGGCGATGAATTTATAATTGAGCAAATAATAAAACAGCTCAGGCGCCTGGTGGATGTCTTCAAGGTCGTGGATGTGAGTGAAGGTGAGTTTGTTGAGCGCGAGATGTCCTTGATCAAGGTCAAGGCTGAGGAACAATCCAGGGCCGAGATATTACGTATTTGCGATATATTCCGTTGCAAGGTCGTTGACGTGAGCCCTAAATCTTACACCTTAGAGGTCACCGGACCGGAGTCAAAACTAAAGGCAGTAATAGAGCTACTCCGTCCAATTGGAATCAAAGAAATTACAAGAACTGGTACCATAGCCATGATGAGAGAGAAAAAGACGATCTAGGAAGGGTAATTAATCACTTCCCATCTGGCAGGGGGTGTGAACGATTACTATAAAGGAGCTATAGAGGATGAGGATTTATTACGAACAAGATGCCCCCATGGACATACTTCAAGGAAAGACCATAGCCATAATTGGCTATGGTAGCCAAGGGCATGCCCATGCCCAGAACTTGAGAGATAGTGGGTTGTCTGTTGTCGTGGGGGAACTCCCTGGAACACCCAATCATGATCTTGCAGTCAAACACGGGTTTGAGCCTGTAAGTGCCGGAGAAGCTGCAGCCAAGGGAGAGCTCATCATGGTCCTGGTGCCTGATCATGTCCAGGGCCGGCTATACGAAAGTGCTATTGAGCCAAACCTGAAGACCGGGAACATGCTCCTTTTTGCCCATGGCTTCAACATTCACTTTGGCCAGATAATTCCTCCTGCTGACGTGGACGTTACAATGGTGGCACCCAAAGGCCCGGGACATCTGGTGCGCAGGGAATACGAAAGGGGCGCCGGTGTGCCCAGCCTGGTGGCCATACATCAGGATCATACGGGAGAAGCCCTTCAGAGGACACTTGCCTATGCAAACGGCATAGGCGCCACCCGTGCTGGGGTCATTGAAACCACGTATAAAGAAGAAACAGAGACTGATCTTTTCGGCGAGCAGTGTGTCCTTTGTGGCGGAGTCACTGAGCTCATAAAAGCCGGTTTTGAGACCCTGGTTGAAGCAGGTTATCAGCCGGAAATAGCGTACTTCGAGTGCTGCCACGAGCTTAAGCTCATAGTTGACCTGATTTACGAAGGCGGTCTGTCGCAGATGCGTTACTCAATCAGCGATACGGCGGAATATGGCGATCTCACCAGGGGGAAACGCATAATAACAGAAGAAACAAGAAAAGAGATGCGCAGGATCCTTGATGAGGTTCAGAGTGGCAGATTTGCCGGGGAGTGGATGCTGGAA
The DNA here is from genome assembly GCA_030606515.1 of Deltaproteobacteria bacterium. GTDB lineage: Bacteria > Desulfobacterota > Dissulfuribacteria > Dissulfuribacterales > UBA3076 > UBA3076. The sequence goes on from JAUWGF010000004.1 coordinate 16,972, forward strand.
AACCAAGTCAAACGCCCTGTATTCAACGCCCTCAGACAGCGGGAAAAGGAACATCCTATAGAAGAGGTCGGCTCCCGCCTGAGGGATATGATGAGCTGGCTCAAGAAGTAGCCCCGGCTCTAAGCCCTTAATGCATTCTCATCGCATTCCAGTTGCCAAGGAAGGAGTCCCTTTCATAGGTATTGCCGTCCTGGCCGCTGTGATATGTTCTATACTCAACTGGCCTGTTCCGGCCGTGGTCTTTTTTGTGATTGCGGTTTTTGTTCTCTTTTTCTTTCGGGACCCTGAGCGTATAATTCCATCAGGCTCGGATCTGGTGGTATCACCTGCTGACGGTCGGGTCATAGATATAGCTGAAGACAACACGGGCTCCCTTAATGGAAAAGACGTAAAGCGAATCAGTATATTCATGAATATTTTTAATGTGCATGTAAACAGGGCCCCAATTACGGGCAAGGTTCAACAAATTTCGTACCAGCCGGGATCCTTCTGGCCTGCCGACCGCAAAAGGGCCTTGCTTGAAAACGAGCGAAATGCCCTTTTGATCCGCAGCGAGGACGAAATGGAGCTGACCGTCGTACAGGTGGCTGGTATAATAGCCAGGCGAATTGTTTGTTGGGCTGAGGTCGGTGATAGTGTTAAAATCGGTGAACGCTTTGGACTTATTCGTTTTGGATCTCGTCTTGACGTATATGTCCCGAAGGATGTTTCGGTGTTGGTGAAAAATGGCGACCGGACAGTGGCCGGGCAGACGGTTCTTGCCAAAAACATTCTGTCATAAAAAGCACGAATATCATATATTAAGAGACTAATTCCCAATTCCTTATTTCTAACAGGGGGTCTCCCATGAAACAAAAGCAAAGCGGTGATTCAGCAGACAAGACTTCAAGACGTAGCATATATCTCCTCCCAAACCTGCTGACCTCGGCAAGCCTGTTCAGCGGGTTCTATGCCATTATTGCCGCGATTAAAGGGAATTATCAGGCCGCTGCCGTAGCCATCTTGATAGCCGGTATTTTGGATGGTCTGGACGGCAGGGTGGCTCGTTGGACCCGTACTACAAGTAGATTTGGCATGGAGTATGATTCCCTTTCAGATCTGGTGGCCTTTGGAGTGGCCCCGGGCATACTGGCCTTTATGTGGGGGCTGCAGGATTACGGCCGGCTCGGATGGCTTGCTGCCTTCCTGTATGTGGCGACCACTGCCCTCAGGCTGGCCAGATTCAATACCCTGAGCCAGAGCAGCAGCACAAGGGATTATTACTTCCTTGGTCTGCCATGTCCTTCTGCAGCGGCCGTATTGGCCACATCTGTGCTTTTATGCCAGCATGTCGGTATATTTGGGCCGGTACGTCATGTGGCAGTGCTGATCATGGTCTATGGCCTTTCCTTCCTGATGGTCAGCAATGTGCGTTACTATAGTTTCAAGGAAGTCCGCTGGCTTCAGCAGCACCCTTTTTCCGGTATGGTAGTGCTGATTCTGGCCATAATGGTAGTTGCTATGGAGCCCAAGGTGACGCTATTTGTCCTTATAGCTACTTATGTGATATCCGGGCCTGTCTTGATGTCCATTAGGGCCCTGAGACCCAGGTCGTTGAGGTCTGGTGCGGAACATCACAGTAAAGATGTTTCCCCTGGCAGAGATGAGGGGACGTAAAGAAAATGAGCAGCAGTGATAGGATAATAATATTTGATACCACATTAAGGGACGGTGAGCAGTCCCCTGGTGTATCTCTAAACGTTGAGGAGAAACTCCAGATCGGTAGGCAGTTGAAAAAGCTGAATGTCGATGTGATCGAGGCCGGATTTCCTGTTGTTTCCCCAGGTGATTTTGAGAGTGTTCAGCGCATTGCGCAGGAATTCAGGGGTTTGCAAGTTGCTGCCCTGGCCCGTGCCAATGAGAAAGACATCGATACTGCATGGGAGGCTATAAAGGAGGGGGAAAATCCTCGAATACATATCTTTCTTGCCACCTCTGATATCCACCTCCGGTATAAACTGAGAAAGACCAGGGAGCAAGTACTGGATATGGCTCGGGCAGCGGCAGGGTATGCTGCAAAATACACCGGCAATGTGGAGTTTTCCGCTGAAGACGCGAGCCGGAGCGATCTTGATTTCCTCTGCAAGGTCTTTGAGACGGTGATAGATGCCGGTGCCACAACGGTCAATTTCCCGGACACAGTGGGGTATGCCGTACCGCATGATTTTGGCAGGATGATCCGATATGTGGTCGAGCACACTTCCAACATCCACAAAGCGATCTTGAGTGTACACTGTCACAACGATCTGGGATTGGCCACAGCGAATGTGCTGACAGCTTTAGAGCAAGGTGCAAGACAAGTGGAGTGCACTGTAAACGGTATAGGTGAGAGGGCCGGCAATGCCGCTATGGAAGAGGTGGTCATGGCCATCCGTACCAGGCGAGACGTCCTTCCCTTTGACACAGCGATATCTTCTCAGCACATCATGGCTGCCAGCCGGCTGGTAAGCATGCTTACCGGAATGGTAGTTCAGGCGAACAAGGCCATAGTAGGGGACAACGCCTTTGCACACGAGTCCGGAATCCACCAGGACGGGGTCTTAAAGGAACGTACGACCTATGAGATTATCGATCCCAAGGACATAGGTCTCAGCAAAGGGACCCTGGTCCTTGGGAAACACTCCGGGAGACATGCCCTTAAGGCAAAGCTTGAGGAAGTAGGCTACAAGCTCAGCGATGAAGAGATCGATAGGGTATTTACAAGGTTCAAGTCCCTTGCAGACAAGAAGAAGGAGGTTTATCCGGAGGATGTTGAGGCCCTTGTGGCAGAAGAGGTGCTCCGGATTCCGGATCGTTATCGTCTTGTTTACCTCCATGTTGCCGGTGGAAGCGGCATCAGGCCGACTGCAACCGTAACAGTGGAAATAGACGGCAAGGAGGTCGATGGAGTGAGCATGGGGGCCGGTCCGATAGATGCCGCCTATAAGGCAGTGGCCGAGCTCGTAAAGACTGAAAGCCATCTGCTCCGTTTTGCCGTAAACTCCATTACAGGAGGCACGGATGCCCAGGGAGAAGTCTCTGTGCGTCTTGAAGAAGGCAGCTATGTGGTCACAGGCCATGGGACCGATCCTGATATAATTACTGCTAGTGTCAGGGCATACTTGAACGCCCTGAATCGTCTTGAACACATGAAGGAAAATGCGCCGCAAAAGAAATGTTGAATTGTGAATTAGGGTTCCGAGGTTTAGAGGTTCAGGGTTCAAAGGTTAAGGGTTGCTTTTCTTTTGGTAACTTGCATTAACCCCACACCTTGAATCTTTGAATCCTTTAGATGAATTTGCTGCATCGAACTCTGAACCTCTGAACCTTTGAACCCGTGAACGGTTACGAGAGTATATTATGAGCCGACCGATGACAATAGCTGAAAAGATCCTGGCTGCCCATGCCGGTCTGGACAGTGTGGAGCCGGGTCAACTGATAGAAGTTGATGTTGACTTTGCACTGGGCAACGACATAACAGCCCCAATTGCCATAAAGACCTTCAGACAGGCAGGCGTAAATACTGTTTTTGATAAAGAAAAGATCGCTCTGGTGTCAGACCACTTTGTTCCTAACAAGGATATTATGAGTGCTGAGCAGGCCCGGCTTCTCCGGGAGTTTGCCGCTGAACAGGGTATTGTCCATCACTATGATGGCGGAGAGTCAGGAGTAGAACATGTGCTGCTTCCGGAAAAAGGCCTGGTGCTTCCAGGTGAGGTGGTTATAGGGGCTGACAGTCACACGTGTACGTATGGTGCCATGGGGACTTTTGCTACAGGGGTAGGGAGCACTGATCTGGCTGCTACCATGATGACAGGGAAGACCTGGTTCAAGGTGCCGGAGTCCATAAAGTTTGTGTACAAAGGAAAGCTCAGGCCCTGGGTCGGCGGCAAGGATTTGATACTCTATACCATAGGCGATATCGGTGTGGACGGTGCCCTGTATATGGCCATGGAATTCACGGGTCCGGTGATTGATTCCATGTCAATGGCCGGCCGTTTTACCATGTCCAATATGGCCATCGAGGCCGGTGGCAAAGTGGGACTTATTAATCCTGATGATACGACCTTGAATTATGTGACTGATCGGGCGGTCAGGGATTTTACTCTATATCGCAGTGATGAGGACGGCCAATATGCCGGGGTTGTTGAGTATGACTGCAGCGAGATAGAACCTCAGGTGGCCTGTCCTCATTTGCCTGAAAATACCAAGGGTATTTCAGAAGTGGGAAATGTGCCTCTGGATCAGGTGGTGATCGGTTCCTGTACGAATGGTCGTCTTGAGGACCTGGCCCTGGCCGCTGATGTCATATCCGGACGGCAGGTGTCAAAAGGTCTGAGATTGATAGTCATTCCTACTACTCCCACAGTGTATATCCAGGCCCTTGAGAAGGGATTTCTCACGACTTTTCTGAATGCCGGTGCGGTGATAGGGCCGCCTACCTGCGGCCCTTGTCTTGGAGGGCATATGGGGGTTCTTGCCAAGGGGGAACGGGCGCTTGCCACGACAAACAGGAATTTTGTCGGCCGGATGGGACACCCTGAGAGCGAGGTATATCTGGCGAATCCGGCTATTGCCGCTGCAAGTGCGGTGTTGGGTAGGATCGGAGGTCCTGACGAACTAGAAGGCAAAAGAGAAAGTGATTAGGAATTGGGTATAATTATATTGTAAAAATGAATTCCGCTCAAAATGCTCCAGATGCAAGGCGCGAAATTTCCGAGGAATAAGGCGTACTTAGATGTACGTCGCCATGACGAGGAAATTGAAGCAACGCCGCAGATGGGGTGTTTTCAGCGGAATTGGGAATTATGAATTATGAAAATCAAAGGAAAAGTCTGGAAATTTGGAAAAAATATAGATACGGATGTGATTATTCCGGCACGCTATCTCAATACCTCGGACCCGGAAGAGCTTGCCAAACACTGTATGGAGGATGCTGATCCTGATTTTTCCAAGAAAATAACACCAGGAGACATAATAGTTGCGGGGAAAAATTTTGGTTGTGGTTCTTCCAGAGAGCATGCTCCTATAGCCCTTAAGGCAGCGGGCATTGGTTGTGTAATAGCACCGAGCTTTGCCAGGATCTTTTATCGCAACGCCTTTAATATGGGCCTTCCCATATTCGAGTGCGATGAGACAGTCAGTGCACTCGGAGAGGGCGACGAGGTGGAGGTGGATGCAGATACAGGAGAGATCCGGGATCTGACTACTGGAGATGTCTTCAAGGCCCAGCCCATACCTCCGTTCATGCAGGAGTTGATTTCAGATGGGGGATTGATTCCCCATGTGCTTAAAAGTCTGTAAATTTTGAATTTTTCTTCTTATAAAGGATTTAGATAATGAGTACATACAAAATTGCTGTTATTCCAGGGGACGGTACAGGCCCTGAAGTGATAACTGAGGGTGTGAAGGTCCTTAATGCCGCATCTGATCGTTTCGGATTCGACCTTGATTTCACCTGGTATGATTACGGCGGAGAGCGATATCTGCGAACAGGAGAGGTCCTCCCAGAGGGAGCAGTGGAAGATCTCAAGCAATACAAAGCCATTTATCTCGGGGCTATTGGTCATCCGGATGTAAAGCCGGGTATTCTGGAAAAAGGGATACTCCTTGCCCTGCGATTTGCGCTGGACCAGTATATTAATCTTCGACCGGTTATCCTCTATCCCGGCGTAGATACACCCCTAAAGCATAAGGGGCCTGAGGATATAGATTTTGTGGTTGTCCGGGAAAATACCGAAGGCCTATATGCAGGGGCGGGTGGCGTGCTCAAGAAAGGTACTCCGGATGAAGTCGCTGTTCAGGAATCCATCAACACCAGAAAGGGTGTGGAGCGATGCATCCGTTTTGCCTTTGAGTACTGCAAACGTCGCAATCAGAAAAAGAAACTGACCCTATGTGGAAAGACCAATGTCCTTACCTATGCCTTTGACCTGTGGGAACGTACGTTCTATGATGTGGCCGGGGAATACCCTGATATTGCTACGGACTATGCCCATGTGGACGCCACCTGCATGTGGATGGTCAAGAACCCCGAATGGTTTGATGTAATAGTCACTGACAACATGTTCGGGGACATCATTACGGACCTTGGGGCCATGATACAGGGAGGCATGGGGATTGCCGCAGGAGGCAATCTCAATCCGGAGGGTGTCTCCATGTTTGAACCTATAGGTGGCTCGGCCCCCAAGTATACGGGGAAAAATGTCATTAATCCCCTGGCTGCCATATGTGCCGGCCAGATGATGCTGGACTACATGGGCGAGATCGAGGCTGCAAAGGCTATTGAAGAAGCAGTTAAGAAAGTAGTCAGCCAGGACCTGAAGAGCCTTTCTGCCGGCAGGATGGGCTACAGCACGACCGAGGTAGGGGATCTGGTGATGGAAAAATTTAGTGATTTGGTGATTTAGTGATTTGGTGATTGTGGAGGAGTTATGGCAAAGACTTTTAATGTGGCAGTAGCAGGTGCCACCGGTGCGGTCGGCCAGACCATGATAAGGGTTCTGGAGGAACGGAATTTTCCTGTGGGAGAGATCCGTTTTTTGGCCTCTGAACGTTCCGAAGGAAAGGAACTCTCATTCAAGACAGAGAAGGTCCGGGTCCGGAAGCTTGATCACGACTCCTTTGATGGTATTGATATCGCAATTTTTTCTGCCGGTGGAGACAGGAGCCTCACCTTTGCTCCTTCGGCTGCCAAGGCCGGCGCTGTAGTTGTGGACAACTCGAACGCATGGCGCATGGATCCAGAGGTCCCTCTGGTGGTGCCGGAGGTGAACCCCCATGCTGTTTCAGGCTACAAGGCAAAAGGCATTATAGCCAATCCTAATTGCTCCACCATCCAGATGGTTGTAGCCCTTAAGCCATTGTATGACTATGCCCGGATAAAACGCGTTGTCGTATCTACTTATCAGGCCGTATCGGGTTCTGGGAAAAAGGCCATAGTTGAGCTTGAGGATCAGGTGAAGTCCTGGGCCGAGGGCAGGCCTCTTGAGTCCAAGGTCTATCCGCACCAGATCGCCTTTAATTGCCTTCCCCACATAGATGTCTTCCTGGACAATGGCTACACCAGGGAAGAGATGAAGATGGTGAATGAGACCAGGAAGATCATGGAAGATCCTGAGATCCAGGTCTCTGCAACTGCTGTAAGGGTACCTGTGTTCTATAGTCATTCTGAGGCCGTCAATGTGGAGTTCGAACGGAAGATCAGCGCATCCAAGGCGAGAGAACTCCTCTCCAAGGCACCGGGGATTAAGGTCGTTGATGACCTGTCACGGAATATCTATCCACTTGCCCTGGATGCCGAAGGACAGGATCTGACCCTTGTCGGCAGGATACGGGAGGATATCTCCCAGGCCAACGGACTTGATTTCTGGGTGGTGGCTGACAATATCAGGAAAGGCGCGGCCACAAATGCCGTTCAGATAGCAGAGTTGCTGGCAGAGAAATATCTGTAACCGTTCAGTGTTACCTTTGAACCGGGAACCATTGAACCTGTAAAACTGAAAGGAGGTATGTCATGACGGAGAAAGCAGGTCACTATTCCGCGGATTTTGAGAAGGCATTGCAAATAGGGCGTCCGCCCAATGTAGTTAAGCTTTTCCCCAACTCAAAGGCCCTTCTGGTGAGCGGCAAGGTCATTGACAGGGCGATGCGGGCCAAAGGCAAGGCCATGACTATTGCAGCTAATGGCAGAAACTATCTTGTCATTCGTGGCGTTTTGGCTGCCGCGCAGAGGGCCAGCGCGGCTATACTAATAGAGATAGCCAAGTCGGAAGGCGGTGCGAATGCCTATTGTGCGATTAATTACTGGAACATGGCCAGGCAGGTGGATCAGGTCTGCAATGAGCTGGGAATCACAATACCGGTAGCAATTCATGCTGACCACTATGGCATCAAGAAAGAAGAAGATGTTGGACCAGCAAAAGTAGAGATCCCTACCCTGTTTGAAGCCGGCATGACCTCAATAGCAATTGATGCATCACACCTCCCGGACGACAAAAACCTCCTTGCAAATCTGCAACTTGCCCCTTATGTCCCCAAATGGGCCGGGCTGGAGACAGAGGTGGGTGAAATCAAAGGAAAAGAAGGACTTTCAACAGTTGACGAGGCCTTATTCCTGATACAGGGTCTTAACGCCCATGATATCTTTCCGGACTGGATAGCCCTTAATAATGGCTCCACCCATGGTATTGAGGCGAGTGACCTGGGGATACAGGTGAAATTGACCGGAGAGATCCACGAGGTTTTGGCCAAATACAAGGTCTCAGGTGCCCAGCACGGCACATCCGGTAATAACTCGGACAGGCTGCGGGAGATCGTCTCAAAGACAAATACTACAAAGGCCAACGTGGCCACTGCCCTTCAAATGATCTCCTGGGGCCTTGAAGTAAACGATTACGGCAATGCTGCAACAGACGAAGACGGGAATTTCATCAAGGTCACAGGAGAAGGGGTAACAGAGGAACTGTGGGCGGAGATGACAGCCGATGCCCAATCCAAGGGCCTGAAGGGAGGAAATTATAAAAAATTGAACCTGCCTTTTGAGAACAAGCTGCTTGGGCTATCCGGGGATATAAGGGAAAGAATGGCTAAACGGGTAGAAGATTTTGTTTATAACATGCTGGTCAATGTGTTTAATGCCCAGGATACCGCACCCCTGGCCATAGATGCCATACTGACTGCAGGGTCCTATGACCTCGGTCCCAAGACTGATCGGCAGGAGGATCCCTCAGAGTGGACTGAGAGTAGGATTATTGAACGGGCTGGCACAATCAATCAATAATGAGCCACTTACAAAATCTTGAATTTTGCAAGTGGCTCTAGCGATAATGGAAATAGGCGGCTTCAACGATTAACGTCTAATGCGAATCACCGGAGGACAAGCCCGGGGGCGGCGTTTGATAGGGCCCAGAGGCCGCTGTCTGCGTCCCACATCAGATCTTGTGCGGGAGGCTCTTTTTCAGATCCTGCATGCCCGCCTGGAATTCCCCTGGGAATTGTGCAATGTTCTCGATCTCTTTGCCGGTACCGGGGCGCTTGGGATTGAAGCCCTTTCCAGGGCGGTAAGGGAGGTTGTTTTTGTGGATCATCACAGATCGTCCCTTGATCTTATCAGGCGAAACCTCAGTTTATGTGGCTTCAGTGAGCGCGCGAAAGTGGTCCGGGCTGATATCAGGACCAGCCCGAAGTC